>NZ_WHOV01000073.1:0-39153 GCF_009765395.1 Pseudomonas sp. BAV 4579
GCCTGTACCGCCCCTATGCGGAAGACGATCGACCCCGCCCGCTGGTGGTCTATCTGCACGGCGGTGGCTGGGTGATCGGCGACCTGGACAGCCATGACTCGCTCTGTCGCCAGATCGCCCTGGGTACCGGCTATGCGGTGCTGGCGGTGCACTATGCCCTCGCCCCCGAGCATCCGGCCCCAGCGAGCCCTGACGATGTGCTGGCCGCCCTGCACTGGCTGGCCGAGGCCGGCGGCGCCTTGCACCTCGATCTCGACCGCGTCGCCGTGGCCGGCGACAGCGCTGGCGGTGGTCTTGCGGCCATGGCCGCGCTGCACCTGCGCGAGGGACCGCTCAGGCTCAAGGCCCAGGTGCTGATCGGTGCCGGCAACGCCGTGGAGTACCACGAGCTGCCGGGCATGATCCACGGCTTCATCGAGATGCTCGGGGTGCTGCCAGGTGTGCGCTGGACGCTGGAGCGGATGAACGCCTTCCTGCGCGAGCAGCTGCAGCAGCAGGCCTGAGTCCGCCCCCCGGGTCAGATCCGGCCGAACCAGTGCAGCATCAGCCGGTAAAGGTGCTGCGGCCAGCGCGACCACCAGCCGCCCTGCTCCACCGCCTCCAGGGCCACCAGCGGGCGGGTCTGCAGGATGCGGTCACCCTCCAGCAGCTCCAGGCGGCCGACCACGGCGCCCTGGGCGATGGGCGCCACGAGCGGCTCGTCCAGCACCAGGCGGCGCTCGGGCGGTTGCTGACCCTTGGGGCGGGTCAGCACCACGTCCTGGGTCACGCCCACCGGCAGGGTCGCCTGCTCGCCCTCCCAGATCGCCGGGGTGCCCAGGGCGACGCCGGCCTTGTCGAGGCTCAGGTTGTCGAAGAAGCGATAGCCGTAGGTCAGCAGCTTCTGGGTGTCCGCCGCGCGGTTGTTGATCGAGTTGGAACCGAACACCGCGGTGATCAGCCGACGCCCGTCGCGCAGCGCCGAGGTCACCATGCAGTAGCCGGCCGCCTCGGTATGCCCGGTCTTGAGGCCGTCCACGGTGTGATCGCGCCAGAGCAGCAGATTGCGATTGGGTTGGCGGATGCCGTTCCAGGTGAAGTACTTCTTCGCATAGAGCTCATAGTAGGCCGATTCGTCCTGGATGATGGCGCGGGCCAGCAGCGCCATGTCGTAGGGCGAGGAGAAGTGCTCGGGATCGGGCAGTCCGGTGGGATTCATGAAGTGGCTGTCGTGCAGGCCGAGGCGCTGGGCCGTGGCGTTCATCAGACTGGCGAAGCTCTCGTTGCTGCCGGCGATGTGCTCCGCCAGGGCCACGCTGGCATCGTTGCCCGAGTCGATGACGATGCCCTGCAGCAGATCGTGCACCGCCACCGGGGTGCGCGGATCGAGAAACATCCGCGAGCCCTCGGTGCGCCAGGCGTACTCGCTGACGGTGACCTTGTCGTCGGCCTTGAGCTGGCCGGCCTGGATGTCACGGGTCGCCACATAGACGGTCATCAGCTTGGTCAGGCTGGCCGGCGGCAGGTGCTCGTGGGAATCCTCCTCGGCGATCACCTGGCCGGTGGTGGCATCCATCAGCACCCAGGCCTTGGCCGAGAGCTGGGGTGGCGAGGGAATCAGCACATTGGCGGCGGGTGCAGCGGCGTGCGCAGCGGCGGGTGCAGCCTCGACCTGGCCGAGCCAGGCGAGACCCAGGGCGGCGAGACCGAGGCAGAGCAAGGGGTGTTTCACGAGCGGCAGATCCGGTATGGCAGTGGGGTCCGCCATCCTGGGAGAGCCCTGCAAAGGTCTCAAATGAAGGAAAGTGAAGAAAAATTTAGGAAGCCGCGCCTCAGCCGGCGCTGGTGATGACCACCCGGGCGCCCAGCGGCTCGGCCGTCTCGATGTTCAGGCTGAAACCATGCAGGCGGACGATGGCCGCCACCAGTGACAGGCCCAGGCCGTAGCCCGGCTGCTGGCGACTGGCATCGCCGCGATAGAGCCGCCGCAGCACACTCTCGCGCTCGGCTTCGGGAATGCCGGGGCCGTCGTCGATCACCTCGATGCGCACCGCCAGGCCGACGCCGCGCGCCACCAGCCGCACCCGTCCCCCCGCGGGGGCGAACTTGAGGGCGTTGTCGAGCAGATTCACCAGCGCCTCGAACAGCAACTCGGCGTCGCCCTGCACCTCCGGTAACGCCTCGCCCAGTTCCAGGCTCAGGGTCTGGGCCTTTTCCTGGGCCAGGGGCTCGTAGAAATCATGGGCCTGGCGCAGCAGCGCGGCCAGGTCCAGGGGCGCGAAAGCCATGCGCCGTCGGGTGTCCTCCAGCTCGGAGATGCGCAGCAAGCCCTGGAAGCGCGACATGATGGCCTCGGTCTCGGCCAGGGCCTCGCCAAGGCTGTCGGCCTGGGGTTCGGCCAGGGGCAGCTGCTGCAGCTGGTGCAGGCGCGCCCGCAGCCGCGTCAGCGGGGTGCGCAGGTCATGGGCGATGCCATCGCAGACCCCCTTCACCTCGTGCATCGAGCGCTCCAGCTGGGCCAGGGTGGTGTTGACCGCGTCGGCCAGCATGTCCAGCTCGTCGTGCCGCGGCGACAGCGGCAGGCGTTCCTCAAGATGACCGGCGACGATCCGCTCCAGGCTGCGTTGCAGTCGCTCGACGCGTCGCAGCGGTCGTCGCCGCAGCAGGTGCCAGCCGACCAGCCCGGGAATCAGGGTCAGCGACAGCCCCCAGAACAGCGCCTGGCCGATGATGCCGCCCACCGCCGAAATGGAACCGCCATCGCGGGCCAGTACCAGGATGCGGCCGTCCGCGCGGCGCTGCAGAAAGGCGTGGCTGCTGCGGGTCTCGTCCAGGGCGTCGGTGGTCCTGAGGCCGCGCTGCAGGTAGTGCACCCGACCGTCGTCCGGCAGGTTGCGCAGCAGTTTGACCAGGTTGCCGGCGACATAGCGACCATCGGCCTCGAACAGGCCGTAGGCGTCGATACCGGGCATGGAATAGACCTCGCTGGCCTGCAGTTCCCCCAGCAGGTCGGCGTCGGCTACCTTGCCGTAGTAGTGCGCCCGCTGCAGCAGGGTGCGCTCCGCCACGGCGCCCAGGTAGCCGGAGATCTGCCAGTAGAGCACCCCGGTGAAGACCGCGCCCCAGGCCACGAAGAGCAACGCATAGAGCGCCAGCAGGCGGCTGCCGCCCGAGCGCCAGCGCCTAGTCCGGGACGACGAGGACATAGCCGGCTCCACGGACGGTATGCACCAGCGGCCGCCCCGCCCGTTCGATCTTGCGTCTGAGTCGCCCCATGTGCACGTCGATGATGTTGGTGCCCGGATCGAAGTGATAGCCCCAGACCTGCTCGAAGAGCATGGTGCGGGTCACCAGTTGCCCGGCGTTGCGCATCAGGTAGGTGAGGATCTTGAATTCGGTGGGCAGCAGGGCGATGGCCTCGCCGGCACGGGTCAGGGTGTTGTCGATCAGGTCCAGAGTCAGCTCCCCCACCCGCAACTGGTGGCTGGCGGACTGGGCGGCCGGCCGCCTGAGCAGCGCCTCCAGGCGCGCCATCATCTCCACCAGGGAAAAGGGCTTGGTCAGGTAGTCGTCTCCGCCGCATCTCAGGCCGCGGACGCGCTCGTCGACGTCGGACAGGGCGCTGAGCATCAGCACCGGGGTGGCGATGCCGAGGCCGCGCAGGGTGCTGACGATGGTCAGGCCATCGAAGTCCGGCAGCATGCGGTCGAGGGTGATGATGTCGTGGCCGCCGGCGATGGCCGCGGCCAGGCCGTCGCGGCCGGTGCGTTCCCAGCGTACCTGATAGTCTTGCGCCTGCAATTCGCTGACGATGGCGTGGGCGGTCACCTCGTCGTCTTCGATGACCAAAGCCTGGGTCATGATGGCCTCTGGATCTGGCGCCCGGTCTGGCGGACCGGACACCCTAGGGAAAACGCCCAGGCCGGTAAATTAAATTTTTCTTCATTCGGACTAACGCGCTTCCGCCCTGCCCGCGGTCTATCGTAGGTCTTTTCACCCTGGAGTCCTCACCATGTTTCGACGTCTGCCCACCCTCGCCCTTGGCGCCCTGCTGCTGGCCTCCACGCCGCTGCTGGCCGCGCAACCCGTCACCACCCTCACGGTGCTGAGCTCGGGCGGCATCATGGGCGCCATCCGCGAAGTCGCCCCGGCCTATGAAAAGGCCACCGGCGTGAAACTGGACATCGCCGCCGCGCCGTCCATGGGCGACACGCCCCAGGCCATCCCCCAGCGCCTGGCCCGCAACGAGCCGGCCGACGTGGTGCTGATGGTGGGTTCGGCGCTGGACAAGCTGGTCGCCAACGGCCAGGCGCTCAAGGACAGCCGCGTCGACCTGGGCCAGTCGTTCATCGCCCTGGCGGTGCGCAAGGGCGCGCCCTTGCCGGACATCGCCACCATGGACGCCTTCAAGCAGAGCCTGGAGAACGCCCAGTCGGTGGCCTATTCCGACAGCGCCAGCGGCGTCTACCTGTCGCACATCCTCTTCCCGCGCATGCAGCTGAGCGACGCCTTCAAGGCCAAGGCGCGCATGATCCCCGCTGAGCCGGTGGGCGAAGTCGTCGCCCGCGGTGACGCCCAGCTGGGCTTCCAGCAACTGAGCGAGTTGAAGCCGGTGCAGGGCATCGACATCGTCGGCCTGATCCCCGACCAGGCGCAGAAGATGACCCTCTATTCCGGCGCCGTGGTCAGCAAGAGCACGCACCCGGATGCGGCCCGCGCCCTGCTGCAGTACCTGGCCTCGAAGGACGCCGCCAAGGCCATCCAGGACAGCGGTCTCAAGCCCATCCCCGCCCAGCCATAAGGGCCAGGCCGCCGGCGTCAGACGAAGAAGGAAATGGCGCCGGTGGCCAGGGCGAGTACGGTGATGACCAGGGAGGTCAGTACCGCCCATTTGACGGTGGCCTTCTGGAAGTCGCCGATGTCGCGGTCGACCATGCCCACCAGCAGCAGCGTCGAGGCCACCAGCGGACTCATCAGGTGCACCGGCTGGCCCAGCACCGAGGCGCGGGCGATCTCCACCGGATCGATCCCATAGGCCGCGGCGGCATTGGCCAGGATGGGCACCACGCCGAAGTAGTAGGCATCGTTGGACAGCACGAAGGTCAGCGGCATGCTGGTGATGGCCACCACCAGCGGGAACCAGTGGCCCCAGGCCGGCGGAATCCAGTCGACCAGGGTCTGGGCCAGGGCGTCGACCATCTTGGTGCCGGAAAAGATGCCGGCGAAGATGCCTGCGGCGAACACCAGCAGCACCACGGTCATGGCGTTGCCCGAGTGCGCCAGGATGCGCTCCTTCTGCAACTCCAGCTGCGGGTAGTTGATCATCAGCGCCAGCACGAAGCCGATCATGAACAGGATGGCCGCGTGCATCACGCCCATGACCAGGGCGGTCATCACCGCGATCACCAGCACCAGATTGACGTAGGCCAGGCGGGGGCGCTTGTTCGGCGAGTCACCGAGGATCTCCTCGATATAGCACTTGCTGCCCGCCGCCCCGCCGCTTTCCAGGGCGACGTTGCCGATCCGCGCGCGCTCGCGGCGACCGAGCAGGAAGGCGGTGAAGACCACCCAGGCCGCCCCGCCGATCACCGTGGGCAGCATGGGAATGAAGTAGGCGGTGGCGTCCAGCCCCAGCGCGGCGATGGCGCGGGTGGCCGGGCCGCCCCAGGGACTCATGCCGCTCATGATGCTCAGCGAAAGCATTGAGACGGTCGCCAGCACCATGGGATTCATGCCGATGCGCTTGTACAGCGGCAGCATGGCGGCGCAGGTGATCATGTAGGTGGTGGTGCCGTCGCCGTCCAGGGCCACCAGCAGCGACAGCAGCGCGGTGCCGATGGCGATCTTCACCGGGTCGCCGTTGACCCGCTTGAGGATCTTGCGGATCAGCGGATCGAACAGTCCGGCATCGATCATCAGGCCGAAGAAGAGGATGGCGAACAGCAGCAGCGCCGCCGAGGGCGCCACCATCTTCAGGCCGTCGAGCATCATCTTGCCGGTGGTGGGGGCGAAGCCACCGATGAGGGCGAAGACGATGGGCACCACGGTGAGCGCCACGATGGGCGACAGACGTTTGCTCATGATCAGGTAGGTGAAGGTCACCACCATGATCAGACCGAGAAGCGCGAGCATAGGCATATCCCTTGTTCTTGTTGTGGGTCTGGCCAGACGCGGGCCAGCCGATCCCCGCCTCCGGCCAGCTGACGGCGCGGAGGTGGGAGTGCAGCGGTAGCGGGGTTGGACCGATCAGGCGTGGGGACGGGCGTCCGGTGCCGTCCACTCGGCGGCCTCGGGCAGCGCCAGGGGTTCGGCCTTGCCGGTTTCCAGGGCGCGCATCAGCTTGTCGCGGTCGCAGGCGTCCTCGCCCAGCGCGATCACCACCGTGGCCACGGCGTTGCTGGCCAGGCTGGTCAGGGCGCGGGCCTCGGACATGAAGCGGTCGATGCCGATGAGCAACGCCAGACCGGCCAGGGGAATGTCATGGATCACGGTGAGGGTCGAGGCCAGGGCGACGAAGCCGCTGCCGGTCACCCCTGCCGCACCCTTGGAGGACAGCAGCATGATCGCCAGCATGGTCAGGGTCTGGCCGAGGGTGAGGTCGATGTTGCAGGCCTGGGCGATGAAGACCGCAGCCAGCGACAGGTAGATGGCGGTGCCATCCAGGTTGAAGGAGTAGCCGGTGGGCAGCACCAGGCCGACCACGCCCTTCTTGCAGCCCAGGCCTTCGAGCTTCTGCAGCATCCGCGGCAGCACCGGCTCGGTGGATGAGGTGCCGAGCACCACCAGGAATTCCTCGCGGAAGTAGCGCAGCAGCTTCCACAGGCTGAAGCCGCGCGAGCGGCACAGCGCGCCCAGCACCACGAAGACGAAGAAGGCGCAGGCGATGTAGAGGGTGGCGATCAGCTTGGCCAGGGAACCCAGCGAGGTGATGCCGTACTGGCCGACGGTAAAGGCCAGGGCACCAAAGGCACCCACCGGCGCGAAGCGCATCAGGTAGCCGAAGATGCGAAAGACCATCTGCGACGCCGACTCCAGCACCTCCAGCACCGGCCGGCCGCGCTCGCCCATGGCGGAGAGCGCGAAGCCGCACAGCACGGCAATGAACAGCACCGGCAGCACCTCACCCTTGTTGAACGCCCCCATGAAGGTGTCCGGGATGATGTGCATGAAGAAGTCCACCACGCTGAGCTTGGCCGCCGACGCCGTGTACTGGGCGATGCTGGCGGTGCTCAGGGTCGCGGGATCGATGTTCATGCCCACGCCGGGCTGGAACAGATAGACCGCGCCGAGGCCGATGAACAGGCTGAGGACGGTGAGCACCAGGAACAGCAGCAGCGTCTTGCCCATCAGCCGACCCAGGGTGCTCTTGTCGGTCATGCCGGCGATGCCGGTGACGATGGTGCAGAACACCACCGGGGCGATCATCATCTTGATCAGCTTGATGAAGGCGTCACCCAGGGGCTTGAGCGCGACGGCCTGTTGCGCCCAGAAGTGACCGACCAGCACCCCGAGGACCACGGCGCAGAGGATCTGGAAGTACAGCGATTTGGCAAGTTTCATGGGGCATCACCGTTTATTGAAGTTGTGCGGATGCGCTGGTGGTTGGGGGGATATCGCTTTAGCTGGCAAGCCTCCGCGCGGTGGGCGCGTACACGTGGCCGGCGAACAGGCGGCGCGCGGTCCGGACGACCGAGGCCTGGATGGTAGTGCCGTCCGCGCCGCCGCGCGACAGCACGACGTCGATCCCGCCGCTGGGATGCTCCAGGCGGACGTGGGTCAGGTCACGCGCCGACTCGCCGAGCAGCGCCATCACCACCGTGTCCGCGGTGACGCAGGCGGTGGCCAGGCCGATGGAACCGGTGATGGCCAGGGCGCGGTGGCAGCTGTGCGGCATGAAATAGCGCACCTGCAGGGTGCCGCCGTGCTGCGGCCGGGAGACCAGTACCGGCTTGGGGATCACCTTGCCGCTGACATCGCCCAGGCCCATGGCCCGGCCCGCCTGCAGACGCAGGGCTTCCAGCCGCGCCAGCAGCGCCGTGTTGGCGTCCAGCTCGGCCGGCCGCTCGCTGCCGGTCACACCCAGGTGGCGGGCCTCGACGACCATCATCGGCATGGCCATGTCGATGCAGGTCACCGGCACGCCGTCGAAGACATCGGTAGCCTGGCCGGTGGGAAACAGCTTGCCGGTCTTGCTGCCCACGGCGTCGAGAAAGGTCAGCTGCACCGGCGCGGCGGTGCCGGGCACGCCGTCGATGGCGGTGTCGCCTTCATAGCGCACCAGGCCGCCGGGCGTATGCACCAGCGAATCGACGAAGCTGTTGGTGTTGAGGTTGCGGATGCGCACCAGCGTCTTGCCGTCCTCAGCGGCGACCAGCCCCTGCTCCACGGCGAAGGGACCCACGGCACAGAGCATGTTGCCGCAGTTGGGCGCGGTATCGACGCGGCGCTCGGCGACCATCACCTGGACGAAGAGATAGTCCACGTCGGCATCGGGATGGCTGGACGGGCTGATGATGGCGACCTTGCTGGTCTGGGGGCTGCCGCCACCAATGCCGTCGATTTCCAGTTCGTGACCGGCACCCATGAGGTCGATCAGCATCTCGTCGCGCTGGACGGGATCGCTGGGCAGGTCGCTGGCGAGGAAGAAGGGGCCTTTGGAGGTACCGCCTCGCATGAGAACGCAGGGAATACGTTGCATAACTGCTGACTCTTGTTGATCAATAGCGGTTATTGATGTTCTGGAGGCAAGATTGGCAGCCGGACATAAATCTATCCAATGCAAATATCAGCGCTATTATTCCACTTGGATAATCAATGACGTCGAGGTTCCGAGGCAGGGCAATCATGGACTACGAGCTGCAAGACATTCGATCTTTCGTGAAGATCGCCGAACTGGGGAGCTTCCACGAGGCCGCCGACGCCCTGCACCTGTCGCAGCCGGCCCTGAGCCGGCGCATCAAGAAGCTGGAAGACGGCCTGGGCACGCCCTTGCTCGAACGCACCACTCGTCGCGTCGGCCTCACCAGCGTCGGCCGCGATTTCCTGCCCAAGGCGCGCCGCCTGCTGGACGACTTCGAGGATTCCATCCTCAGCATCCGCGAACTGGCCGAGCGCCAGACCGGCCAGGTCACCCTGGCCTGCATCCCCACCGCGGCCTTCTACTTCCTGCCCTCGGTGATCCGCCAGTACAACGAGCAATACCCCAAGATCCGCATCCGGCTGCTGGACCTCAGCGCCAACAACGGCCTGGAGGCCGTACTGCGCGGGGAGGCCGACTTCGGCATCAACATGCTCAGCGGCCAGCACCCGGACATCGAATTCGTCCCCCTGGTGCAAGAGCAATTCGTGCTGGCCTGCCGGCGTGACCACGAACTGGCCGGGCGCCCGTCGATCAGTTGGGCCGAGCTGGTCGAGCACCGGCTGATCGGCGTGGGGCGCCTCAGCGGCAACCGGGTGCTGCTCGACCATGCCCTCTCCGCGCGCGGCATCCGCCCCAAGTGGTTCTACGAGGTGCAGCACCTGTCCACCTCCCTGGGCATGGTGGAAGCCGGCCTCGGCGTCTCGGCCATGCCCAGCCTGGCCATGCCGGACGCCGACCACCCGACCCTGGTCAGCGTGCCCCTCACCGATCCGGAAGTGACCCGTACCCTCGGCCTGGTCTCGCGCCGCGGCGCCTCGCTGTCGCCCGCCGCGGAAAAATTCGTCGCCATCCTGCTCGGCCAGTGGAAGACCGAACAGCCCTAGTTCGCGCCATGCACACGCCCTTGTCCTGAACAGAAGCGGCCAAGCGCCAGTATCCAGTGAACGTCGTGTCGCCTTGGGCGGTCTGTTGGCTGCAACAACTGGTTACGGTCAGGTCCGCTCATGTCCCTAGCGCGAATATCGCGTCCTTCTACTCCTCGTCCGGGGAGCACCTCGCGGCACCGCTCAGGCGTCCGGGCGCTGGCCGGCCTGGTGCTCGCCGCTTCGCTCACGGGCTGTTCGCCGCTGCAGCACGGCTTTCTCGCCCCGGCCGGCCTCGCCGCTAGCGGCGAACGCGACCTGCTGCTGTGGATCGTCGGCCTGGCGCTGGTGGTGGTGCTGCCAGTGATCCTGCTCACCCCGCTGATCGTCTGGCGCTATCGCCACGGCAACAGGCGCGCCGCCTACCGGCCACGCTGGGAGTTTTCCTGGCTGCTGGACGTCTTCGCCTGGGGCGTGCCGGCGCTGATCGTCGCGGTGCTGGCCTTCCTGGTCTGGACCCGCACCCACAGTCTGGACCCCTATCGCTCGCCGACGCCCGGCGAGGCGCCGCTGGAGGTCCAGGTGATCGGCCTGGACTGGAAGTGGCTGTTTCTCTATCCCGAACAGGGCATCGCCACGGTCAATGAGCTGGTCCTGCCGGCGGGGCGGCCGATACAGCTCAGGCTCACCAGCGATACGGTGATGCAATCCCTGCTGCTGCCGCGCCTGGGCGGCCAGATCTATGCCATGGCCGGCATGCAGACCCAGCGCTATCTGCAGATTCCGGCGCCCGGTCAGTTCGAGGGCCGCAATGCCCAGTACAGCGGCGAAGGTTTCCAGGACCAGCACTTCCCGATCCGGGTGCTGGCGGAGGCGGATTTCCAGGCCTGGAGCCGACAGGTCGGTCAGGCCCGCGAAGCCCTGGACTGCGCCCATTACCAGGTGCTGGCCCGTCCCGGCACCCTGGAGCAGGCCGCCGAGTGGCGCCTGACCCAACCCGCCCTGTTCGCCTGGGTGCTGGCGCGCTATCGCCAGGACCCGGTACCCACCTGTGCCACCTTTACCGGAGCCGCCCATGACTGATTCCTCGGCCATCTGGCACCTGCTGTTCGGCCGCCTGGGCTACGACGCCCTGCCCTTCTACAGCCTGATCGCCACCTGCGGCGCCAGCGTGGTGATCCTTGGCGCCCTGGCCGCTGCGGGGGCGATCACCTGGCTCGGCAAGTGGCGCTATCTCTGGCAGGAATGGTTCACCAGCCTGGACCACAAGCGCATCGGCATCATGTACGTCGTCCTGGCGCTGGTGATGTTCAGCCGCGGCGTAGTGGAAGGCGTGATGATGCGCACCCAGCAGGCGCTGGCCATCGATGCGCCGGGCTACCTGCCGCCGGAACACTTCGGCCAGCTGTTCAGCACCCACGGCACCATCATGGTGTTCTTCGTCGCCATGCCCTTTCTCACCGGGCTGATCAACTTCGTCATGCCGCTGCAGATCGGCGCCCGCGACGTGCGCTTTCCCCTGCTCAACGCCATCAGCCTCTGGCTGACCGTGGCCGGTGCCGCCCTGGTGATGGTGTCCCTGGTGCTGGGGCGCTTTTCCACCGGCGGCTGGAGCGGCTATCCGCCCTATACCGGCGTCGAATACCAGCCCGGCGTCGGCCCCGACTACTGGATCTGGGCGCTGACCCTGAGCTCCCTGGGCAGCACCCTCACCGGCCTCAACTTCGCGGTCACCCTCTACAAGGAAAGAGCGCCGGGGATGCGCCTGTTCCATATGTCGCTGTTCAGCTGGACGGCGCTGTGCACCAGCATCCTGATGATCTTTGCCATGCCGCCGCTGACCGTGGCCACCCTGCTGCTGGCCCTGGACCGCTACCTGGACTTCCACTTCTTCACCAATACCCAGGGCGGCAACCTGATGAACTACATCAACCTGTTCTGGCTGTTCGGCCACCCGGAGGTGTACATCCTGATCCTGCCGGCCTTCGGGGTGTTTTCCGAGGTCTTCGCCACCTTTTCCACCAAGCGGCTCTATGGCTACCACTCGCTGGTCTGGGCCACCCTGGTGATCGCCGTGCTGTCCTTTACCGTGTGGCTGCACCACTTCTTCACCATGGGCCAGAGCCCCAGAATCAACGCCGTCTTCGGCATCGCCACCATGCTCATCGGCATTCCCACCGGGGTGAAGATCTACGACTGGATGGCGACCATGTTCCGCGGTCGCATCCGCCTGACCACGCCGCTGATCTACGCGGTGATGTTCATCATGCTGTTCGTGATTGGCGGCCTCACCGGCATCACCCTGGCCACGCCGCCCGTGGACTACCAGGTGCACAACACCGTCTACCTGGTCGCCCACTTCCACAACATGCTGATCCCGGGAATGCTGTTCGGCATGCTGGCGGGCTACCACTTCTGGTTCCCCAAGGCCTTTGGCTTTCGCCTCGACGAGCGCTGGGGCCGCATCGCCGCGCTGAATTTCGGCCTGGGCTTCATCCTCGCCTTCATGCCCCTGTATGTGCTGGGCGTCTCCGGTCTGCCGCGGCGCAGCCAGGCCATCCACAACCCCGATTTCGCTCCGCTGCTGTGGGTCGCCGAACTCGGCGCGGTGGTGCTGCTGGCCGCCCTGGGCAGCCTGGTGATTCAGCTGGTGGTGAGCATCCGGCGCCGCGACAGTGCGCGGGTGCCGGCGGGTGATCCCTGGAATGGCCGCACCCTGGAATGGGCGGTCGCCGCGCCGCCGCCGGAGTACAACTTCGCCGTGCCGCTGCCGATCAACGACCGCGACCCCTTCACCTGGCTCAAGGAACAGGGCCTGGCCTACGACCGGCCGCGGACCTATGCCGATCTGGTGCTTCCCAGGAACAGCGCCGTACCGGCCATCGTCGGCGCGGCGGGCTTCGCCTGCGCCTTCGGCCTGGTCTGGCACATCGGCTGGATGGCCGTCCTGGGGCTGCTGGTGGCCTGGGGCGCGGTGATCGCCCGCAGCTTCCAGCGCGATACCGAGCGACTTATCTCGGCGGCGGACATTCGGCGCGAGCATGAGGCCTGGCTGAATGAGGTCGCCGCGACCCGCCCCGTCACGCGCGACGAGGAAACCGGGCCGGGCAATCGTGGCCTGGCGGAGATGGGGCCATGAGTTCGCGTGATATGAACCACGCCGGCCTCAACGTCGGTCACACCGATCACGCGACCCACGCCGAGGCCGAATACTCACTGTTCGGCTTCTGGATCTTCCTGATGAGCGACGCCCTGGTGTTCGCGCTGCTGTTCGCCATCTATGCGACGCTGCAGCACGCCACCGCCGGGGGACCGGTGGCCCGGGACGTCTTCGAGATCGGCAGTGTCACCGTCCAGACCCTGGTGCTGCTGGCTAGCAGCTTTACCTACGGCCTGGCGTCGCTGGCGATGAAGTACCACGAGGGTCGCCTGCGGCCCCTGGTGACCTGGCTGCTGGTGACGCTGGCCCTGGGGCTGGTGTTCCTCGGCCTGGAGGTGCACGACTTCCTCGGCATGGCGGACAAGGGCGCCCTGCCCCAGCGCAGCGCCTTTCTCTCGGCCTGCTTCGCCCTGGTGGGCATGCACGGGGTGCACGTCGCCAGCGGCTGCCTGTGGCTGGTGGTGATGCTGGTGCAACTGAGGATGTTCGGCCTGGATACGCCGCTGAAAACCCGGCTGATGCGCCTGGGCCTGTTCTGGCATTTTCTCGATATCGTCTGGGTCGCCATCCTGTCGGTGGTCTACCTGCAGGGGCTGTTGCCATGAAGCGTGACGACTATCGCCGCGAACTGGCGAGCTATGTGATCGGCCTGATGCTGGCGGTGACGCTGAGCCTGATTCCCATCGGCCTGGTGCTCTTCCCGAACTGGCCACGCGGGACCACCCTGGGCGTCATCTTCGGCCTGGGCCTGCTGCAGATCCTGGTGCACCTGCGCTGCTTTCTGTATATCAGCCTGGGTCGCTCGCACCGCCACGACCTCTATCTGCTGCTGTTCACCAGCCTGATCCTGGTGCTGATGGTGGTGGGTAGCCTGATCGTGCTGGGCGATCTTCATCACCGCATGGGTTGATACCGGTCACCGTCCCGCAAGACGGCAACCGGGTCATCACCTACCTTACTGGGTGCGCGTCACCCGCCAGACGGTATTGGCCAGGTCGTCGGCGATGATCACGCCGCCACGTTGGTCCACCGCCACCCCGACCGGTCGGCCGCGGGTCTTGCCGTCGTCGCCAAAGAATCCGGTGGCGAAGTCGATGGGCTCGCCAGCCGGACGGCCCTGCTGGAAGGGCACGAAGACCACGCGGTAGCCCACCGGCTTGTCGCGGTTCCAGCTGCCGTGTTCGCCAACGAAGACCCCATCGGTGAACTGACCGCCCACCGCCGCGGTGGCGAAGGTCACGCCCAGGGCGGCGACGTGGGAGCCCAGGCTGTAGTCGGGCTTGATGGCCGCGGCCACCTTGGCCGGATCCTGCGGCTGGGCGCGGGTGTCGACGTTCTGCCCCCAGTAGCTGTAGGGCCAGCCGTAGAAGCCGCCCTCGCGGATGGAGGTCAGGTAGTCCGGCACCAGGTCCGGGCCGATCTCGTCGCGCTCGTTGGCCACCGCCCACAGCTGGCCGCTGTCGGGCTGGATGGCCAGGGCGGTGGGATTGCGCACCCCGGTGGCATAGCTCTTGTGCGCGCCGCTCTGGGCATCGATCTGCCAGATCACCGCGCGATCCACCTCGACATCCATGCCGCGCTCGCCGACGTTGCTGTTGGAGCCGATGCCCACATAAAGGTAGCGTCCATCGGCGCTGGCGGCGAGGGACTTGGTCCAGTGGTGATTGATCGCCGCCGGCAGGTCCACCAGCTTATCCGGCGCGCCGCTGGCCTGGGTCTGGCCGTCCTGGTAGGGAAAGCTGACCAGGGCGTCCTGGTTGGCCACGTAGATCCGGCCATTGGCGAAGGCCAGGCCATAGGGCGCGTTGAGATTCTCGGCAAACACGGTCTTGAGTTCGTATTTGCCATCGCCGTCGGCATCGCGCAGCAGGGTCAGGCGATTGCCACCCTTCACCTGGGTGTTGCCCTGGGCCTTGATGTAGCCGGCGATGACGTCCTTGGGCTTCAGCTTCGGCGCGTTGCCGCCGCGGCCCTCGGCCACCAGGATGTCGCCGTTGGGCAGCACCAGCATCTGCCGCGGAATGCGCAGGTCAGTGGCGATGGCGGTGATGGTGTAGCCCTGGGGCACGCTGGGGGTGCGATCGCCCCAGGGGGCCGGCTCGGCGATCTTCATGCTCGGCAGGAGGCCGCGCTGGGGTTCGGGCAGCTTGGGATCGGGTCCGCGCGCCTGGGTGTCGGCACCGCCTTCGTTGCCGCAGGCGGCCAGCAGCACGGCCAGACCAAGGACGCTCAAGGCTCTTGGAGTGCTCATCGAACCACCTCCGAACGCAGATTGGACAGCGCGATCCAGGCGGCCACCAGGCTCAGCACCGAAACCACCACCGAGAGGATCAGCCCGGCGGGCATCACCGCCCAGGCATCCTTGGCGTGTTCGAAGGCATTGACCAGCCCCAGCACCCAGGCCAGCAGCAGCAGGAGGAAATAGGCCGCCGGCCGGCGACCGCGGAAGCGCGCGCCGAACAGATTGCCGAGGGCGAACAGTAGGGCCAGCCCGGACAGCAACAGCGCCCCGGCGATCAGCCAGGCGGCGAAGTTGGCCCACTGGATCTGCATCGTCTGGTAGTAGGCGATATCGCTGAGCAGGCCGCCGATGAACAGCGGGACGGAGCCGGCCAGCAGCAGCGCGTGCAGCGGGCCGGGCCGGACAGGGTGGTAATGATGGGCAGCTACGGTCACTGACGACTCCTTTTCTAGACGGGACGTGGCAGGGCCGGGCAGCCACTGCGCAACGCAAGACGCACTGAAAAGGATTGCGCGCGCCCGGGGTTAGTTCAGCCGCTGCGCCTGGCGGACACCTCTTGCAAAAGAAGAGATAATGACAGTCTCGTTGCAGCCACGGCCTCTGCCAGGCGCCTGTCCGGCAATGCCGCCGGTGCATCCCGCTGTCCAGCTGCCGACCGAAGGGCTGGACGTCACCTCGTCCACAGGAATCTTTCGCGCATGACCTCTTCCCGGTCCGTCGACCAGGCCTCCCGGCGCGCGGCCATCGTCCTGGCCTGCTGCCTGCCCAGCGACGTGCTGCTGTACCTCGTCCTGCCCATGTACGCCCCGGTCTTCGGCATCACCCTGATCGAAGCCGGCATCCTGCTGGCCGCCAACCGGGTGATCCGCATCGTCGGCTATCGCTATGTGGTGCAGCTCTATGCCCGCTGCGGCGATCGGCGCAGCCTGGTGGTGGCCGCCGCGGTGGCCGCGCTCTGCGCCCTGGGCAACGCCAACCTCTCGGGTTTCTGGGCGTTGCTGGGGCTACGCCTGGCCTGGGGCCTGAGTTTCGCCACCTTCAACCTGTCCACCCAGGTGCTGGCCACCGCCGACCCGGCCGGCGCCGCCCGGCGCACCGGCACCTCCCGGGCGCTGATCGCCGTCGGTCCCATGCTCGCCCTGTCCGCGGGTGCCTGGCTGACCCTGCAATACGGGCCGCGCGCGGTGCTGCTGCTGAGCAGCGGTCTCTGTCTGATCGGGCTGCTGCTGGCCCTGGGGCTGCCGCGCGCCGGTCACGAATTGCCGGCGCCCGGGCGGCGCCTGCGCTGGCCGGATCGCATCGTCACCTGGTCCTTCATCGAGGGCGTGACCCTGGATGGCCTGTTCATTTTTGGCCTGTCGGCCTTTTCCCAGGCGGTACTGGGCGGCGATGCCGTGCTGGTGGCCGGGCTGCTGATGGCGCTGCGCTATGTGTCCGACATGCTGCTCAGCCCGCTCGGCGGTCGGGCGCCGGATCGCTATGGCGCGGCGCCCATGCTGGTGGTCTGCTCGACGCTCACCGCGCTGTTCCTGATCGCCTTCGGCTTTCACTGGCTGATCCTCGGCGCCGGCGGCGTACTGATCCTGCGTGCCCTGCAGATCCCCCTGGTGGTGACCCTGGTCGCCACCCGCCATCCCGGTCAGGCCCGGCTGCCGGCACTGGCCTCCAACGCCATGTGGCGCGACGTGGGTGCCGGCGTGGGCCCGCTGCTGGCGGGCGTGCTGATCCCCCTGGTGCCTTCGACCCTGCTGTATCCGCTGTCCGGCCTGGCGATCCTGGCCAGTTCCCTGGCCTGCCTGAGATTGAAACCGGCTGCCGCTTAGCTCTCCGTACCCTGGCGTCCGTTGCGGACGCCAGGGTCTGCCTGCCGCTACTTGCCGTGGGCCTGCAGCACCGGCTCGCTGACGCCCTTGACGCCGACCAGGGTCAGGCTGGTCAGCAGCACGTTCTGCGGCCCCTGGTAGGCATCCACCGGCTTGTACCACTCCGCCAGCGAGTGGGCACTGCCGCCCTCCCCGCCGCCGCTGATGGTCATGGCCGGCACGCCCAGGGACATGGCGGTGTTGGAGTCGGTGCTGCCACCGCTCAGGGTGACCTTGGCGCCGTTGGTGACCGCGGCGATGGAGCGCTGCGCCGTCTGCACCATGGGCGAATCCTCCGCCGTGCCACCGGCCGGACGGTCACCGATCAGCTTGATGTCGACCGAGATCTGATCGGTGTCCCAGCGCTTGTTCTCCTCCTTCACCGCGTCCTGCACCAGGGCCAGGATCTCCTTCTCTTCGGCCAGCAGCGCGGCCTCCTCGTTGGATCTCATGTCCAGGGTCAGGCGCGCTTCGCCGGCGATGGCGTTGACCGAGGTGCCGCCCTGCACCGTGCCCACGGTAAAGGTGGTCTTGGGCTCCTTGGGCGGCCGCACCTCGGCGATCTTGGCGATGGCACGACCCATGGCGTGGATGGCGCTGGGTCGCCCGAATTCGGCGAAGCTGTGGCCACCCGGACCCTTGAAGGTCATCTCGTAGCGGTGGCTGCCGGTGCCGCGATTGACGATCCGCCGCACGTCGATGCCGTCCACCGAGATGAAGCCGTCGATGCCCTGGCGATCCTTGAACAGAGCCTTCACCCCGCGCAGGTTGCCCAGCTCCTCCTCGCCCACGGTACCAACGAAAATCAGGTCGCCCACCGTCTCGATGCCACTCTTGTTCAGGACCTCGATCACCGACAGCAGCGCCGCCAGGCCCCGGGCGTCATCGCCGATGCCAGGGCCGTAGGTCTTGCCTTCCTGTTCCTTGAGGGTCAGGTCGGTGCCCTCGGGGAACACCGTATCCAGGTGCGCCGAGACCACCAGTTGCGGACCCTGGCCACTGCCCTTGCGGGTGGCGATCACATAGCCTTCCGGAGCGATGCTGGCGTCCTTGAGACCCAGCTCCTGGAAACGCTTGAGGTAATACTCGGCGCGCACCTTTTCCTTGAACGGCGGCGCGGGAATCTGGGCGATGTGCTTCTGTTCCGTGAAGGTGCGGCCGTCATCGGCGCGCAGCGCGTCCAGCGCCTTGGTGACCCGGGCATCGCCCTGGACAGCAGACAGGGATCCCTCGACCCCCGGCGCGGCGGCCAGGGGCAACGCCAGGGTGGCGGTCGCGGCAGTAAGCACTAGAGCGGAAAAGCGGTTGGCCAAGGCCGAACGAGCAAAAGACATCTGACACTCCCATTGCCTGAATTGGTATTCCGATGAAGCGCAATCGTCAGACGAATGCGCCCTGCCTGACCCTAGGTGCCCGCGAACGAAAGGTCAAAGAACCGGGCGCTCTCGGATATGCAGCGTCGTTCAGGGTGCTGCCTTCGACTCACAGGTCCAGAAATGTCCGGCCCTCGGCCGCCAGTTGCCTGAGCCGCGGAGAGATTCGCGTCCCGCGCTCCGCCAGGGCGGCGGACCAGCCTTCCAGGGTGCTGACGATTCGCTCCAGCCCGCACTGGTCGGCGTGGTACAGCAGCCCGCCGCGATAGCGCGGAAAGCCGTAGCCGTGCAGCCAGACCAGATCAATGTCGACCGGCTGTTCGACGATGCCCTCCTCCAGCAGCCAGGCCGCTTCGTTGATCATCACGAACAGGCAGCGTTCGAGGATCTCCGTATCGCTGTGGCTGCGCGGGGCAATGCCGCGACGCTGACGGTGGGCGGCGAGCAACCCGGCGATCAGGGGATCCGCCTGGCCCTGACGCTGACCCGGCTCATAGCGGTAGTAGCCGGCGCCGGACTTCTGGCCAAGACGGCCGCGGGCGTGCAGCTGCTCGATCAGGTCGCAGGCCCGCTCGGCAGGGCTGAGGGATTCACCCCGCCCCTGCCGATTGCGCCAGGCGATGTCGATCCCGGCCAGGTCACGCAGCTCGAAGGGCCCCATGGGAAAGCCGAATTCCCGCAGCACCCGGTCGACCTGTTCGGGTGCTGCGCCCTCTTCCACCAGCAGGGTCGCCTCGCGTTCGCGTACCGCCAGCAGGCGATTGCCGACGAAGCCATGGCAGTTGCCCACCGCCACCGTGGTCTTGCCCAGGCGCTCGCCCAGCTGCAGAGCAGTGGCCAGTACGGCAGGCGCAACCGCGCGGGTGCGAACCACCTCCAGGAGTTTCATTACCTGGGCCGGACTGAAGAAGTGCATGCCGATCACCGCCTCGGGCCGGCCGGTCACCCCGGCGATGGCATCGATGTCGAGATAGGAGGTGTTGGTGGCCAGGATGGCGCCGGGCCTGGCCAGGCAATCGAGCTGGCGAAAGACCTCCTGCTTGACCGCCAGATCCTCGAACACGGCCTCGATGATCAGATCGGCGTCGGCTACCGCGTCCAGCGTCGCCTCACAGCGGATCAGGGCGGCGCGCGCGCTGGCCTGATCCGCCGTCAGGCGGCCCTTGCCGGAGAAATAGCTGTCGATCGTGGCGCGGCCCCGTTCCAGGGCCTGGGGCTGGGTATCGATCAGGACGGTGGCCAGGCCGGCGTTGGCCAGACAGAGGGCGATACCGCTGCCCATCAGCCCCGCGCCGATCACCGCCACCTGCCGTAACGCTACGGGAGGCGCCGCCTTGGCCAGGGCGCGGTTACGACCCGCCAGGGCGCGCTCGGCGAAGAACACCTGGCGCAGGGCCCGGGCCTGGGCGGACTCGCGCCGGGCAACGAACAGCTCACGCTCGCGCTGCAGGGCGGCGGATAGCGACAGCTGCCAGGCACCGCGCAAGGCGTCCAGCGCCAGCACCGGTGCCTCATGGCCCGGCAACTTGCGCAGCAACCCGCGGGCCTGGGCCTCGAAGGCCTCCAGATCGAAGGGAGCCAGTTTGCGTGCGGCGGTTGGCCGCCTGTCCAGCCCCGGATGTTCAAGCCAGAAGGCCTGAACCAGCTCCAGCGGCTCTCCCTCACCCAGTCCATCGATCAGCCCGGCGGCGAGCGCCGCGCTGGCATCCAGGCGCGTGCCGCCCACGATCATGTCCAGCGCCAGGAGCCCGCCCACCAGGCGCGGCAGGCGCTGGGTGCCGCCCGCGCCCGGGATCAGGCCCAGGCTGACTTCCGGCAAGGCGAAGGTGGTAGCGGTCGCCGCGACCCGGTAATGACAGGCCAGTGCCAGCTCCAGCCCGCCGCCCAATACCGTGCCATGCAGCGCGGCGATCACCGGCTTGGGCGAGGCTTCGAGGGCCGCCAGCACATCCGGCAGATGGGGCTCCTGCAGCGGCAGGTCGAATTCGCGGAGGTCGGCGCCGGCGACGAAGGTCCGCCCGGCGCAGGTGATCACCAGCGTCTGGATCCCGTCATCCGCCAGGGCCTCCTGCAACCGAGCCAGGAGCCCCGCACGCACCTTGCGGGACAGGGCATTGACCGGTGGATGGTCCAGGGTGATGACACCCAGGGCGTCGATCCGTCGCAGAGTCACGGTGGTCATGTAGGGTCTCCCGAAGGTTCAGAGCAGCGACAGCGGATAGCTGGCGATGACGCGGACGTCATTGGCGTCCCGCGAGAAATCGGAACGGTAGGTGGCGCTGCGCAGGCGCAGGTTCAGGCCCTTGAGCGAGCCGCCCTGCAGCACGTATTGCAGCTCCACATCCAGTTCCCGTTCGCCGCCGGACGCGCCGCCGCGCAGATCGGCCTGGCTGCCGCGTACGAAGCGCGTCATGAAGTTCAAGCCGGGGACACTCAGCTGGCCGAGGTCGTAATCGTAGCGCGCCTGCCAAGAGCGCTCGTTGGTCTCGGCGAAGTCGCCCACCTGGATGAAGTTGACCAGATAGGGATCGGTGCCATTGAGATAGGGAAAGGCCGTCGAGCCCGACATCTTCTGATAGCCCAGGCCCAGGGAATGGCCGGCGCGCGTGTAGGTACCCAGGGTGCTGAAGGCGCGGTTGTCGATGCGTCCGCCGCGGGCGCGACCCTCGTCGTCGCTGTCGAACAGCCGCACCTCGGTGAGGAAGGCGCCCCAGTCGCCCTTGCGGCGGTCGGTCAGGCCGAGAAAGCGCTGGCGATAGACATCTTCCAGCACGGCGTACTGGGCGCTCACATCGGTGGTGGTACCGAAGCGGTAAAGGGCGCCGACGACATTGAAATCACCCCCCTCCAGGGAACCGCTGAAACGGCGATTCTTGTTATTCAGCGAAAGGCCATCGGCCCCGGAACTGTCGCGATAGACCGTGCGCTGGATGTTGGCACCGGTCAGGGTCAGCCCCTTGATCTCCTTGAATTCGAACTGGCTGCCCTCGAAGGTCTGGGGCAGCAGGCGGCCATTGTTGGTGAGCAGGGTCGGCCAACGCGGTAGCAGGGTGCCGATCCGCAATTCGCTCCTGGCGAGGCGCGCCTTGAAGGTCGCCCCGGCCTTGGCGTACTCGCCAGGTGCGCGGCCCTCGTCGTCTACCGGCAGCAGACCGGTGCCAGTGCGGCCACGGCCTGAATCGAGCTTCAACCCCATCAGGCCCAGGGCGTCCAGGCCGAAGCCAAGGGTGCCCTGGGTAAAGCCGGATTCGTACTTGAGGATGAAGCCCTGGCCCCACTCCTCGCGCTTGGACTGGCCGCTGCCGTCGCGAAAGTCGCGATTCATATAGAAGTTGCGCAGCTCCAGGGTGGCCTTGCTGTCTTCGAGGAAGCCATCGGCGTAGGTCAGGGGCGTCAGCAGGGCAATACCCAGCCCTGCCGCCAGGATCGGCTTGTCATGATGCCTGTGCATAGGGAATCTCTACCGAACCCTGGCCACCCGCGGCGCGCCAGGGGGATGGAAGGAAGCGTGCGGGTCAGCGCACCTGCGTCAGGTAATCGGCGGCGGTACCGGGGATCTGGGTGTTCTGGATCTGGCCCAGGAAGGTAATGGCGCGCTGGACGTCTTCATCGGTGAGATAGGGCGTCGCGGGGAAGGACTTGCGGTTGTTCTTCCAGGCGGCGGCATAGACCTCGTCGTTGACGCCCTCGAAGCGGGTGCGCACGGCCTTGGCGGCTTCGTCCGGATGCTGGCTGATCAGCTGGGTGGCGTCGTTGAGCGCGGCAAGAAAGGCCTTGACCGTGTCCGGATGCTCCTGCGACCACTCGCGGCGGGCGCTCAGGGCGATGGAAGGATAGCCGTCCAGGGCCTTCACCTGGCCCTCGGACATGTCCAGTAGGGTGAAGCCCTGCTGCTCGATCACCGCGCTGTCCGACGCCGGCGACGACAGCGCGAAGCCGTCGATGCGGCCCTGGGCGAAGGCGGCCAGCATGGCGCCGCCGTTGTTCAGGTACAGCAGGGTGAAATCCTTCTCCGACTGCAGCTTGGCTTCCTGGCCGAGGAAGCGCACCAGGAAGTCGGCGCTGCCGCCCGTCCCGCTGACTGCCAGGCGCAGCCCCCTGAAGGCGGCCAGACGCTGCTCGACGGTGGAGTTGGCGTTCAGCCCCAGGCGGTCGGCCACCTCCTGGCGGATCACCACGTTGCTCGCATACTGGCCGACCATGCGCCCCAGCAGGGTCACGTCGGCGCCCTTCACCTTGGCGTTGATGGCGTTCTGGATGGCGCAGGAACAGAACTCCACCGAGCGGCTGACCAGCCCGGAGGCGGCCGCGCCGCCACCCTTGAACTTGACCAGGCTGACGTCCAGCCCGTGCTTCTTGAACAGCCCGGCATCCAGCGCCACGAACAGCGGCATGTGCACGAAGCCTTCGGTACCTATGGCCACCTTGACCGCTTCATCGGCCTGCACGGCGGGGGTGGCGGTCAGCAGCGCGGCACTCAGGCCGAGGGCGGAAAACAGACGCTTGAACGACATGGCAAAGACCTCTCTTCTTCTTGTAATGGGTAACGGGAGCATTCAGATCGAGAGTTCGCGGGCGTCCTGTTCCTTCTTCCAGGGCATCAGCGCGGTTTCCAGCTTGCGCACCGCCGCCTGCAGCAGCAGCGCCAGGAAGATGATCGCCAGCAGCGCGGCGAAGACCCCAGCGGTGTCCAGCTGGCCGGCGGCGTCCTGCAGCAGGTAGCCCAGGCCGCGGTTGGCCGCCATGATCTCGCCGACGATGGCGCCGATCAGTGCATAGGGCACCGACAGCTTGAGCCCGGTGAACACCCACTGGATGGCCGAGGGCAGCACCACCTTGCTGATCAGGTGATGTTCCTTGGCGCCCATCAGCCGCAGGATCTCCAACTGCTCGCGCTCCACCGCGCGCACGCCGCTGTAGGTGTTGAGGAACACCAGGAAGAACACGATGGTGGCGGTCAGGATGATCTTCATCTCGATGCCGATGCCGAACCACATGATGAACAGCGGCGCCAGGGCCACCTTGGGCAGGCTGTAGATGGAGATCAGGATCGGGTCGAGCAGCTTGGCCAGGGTCTCGTTGCGACCCAGCAGCAGGCCGACGCTGATCCCGGCGCAGGCGCCGCAGAAGAAGCCTGCCAGGGTCTCGACGACGGTGATCCAGCCATGGGCGAACAGCCGACCGCTGGAGACCAGCTCGACGAAGCGGCCGCCGATCTCGCTGGGCGAGCTGACGAAGAAGGGATCCACCAGCGGTCCCGAGGCGAACTGCCAGGACAGCAGGATGACGGCAAAGATGGCGACGCGGCCGAGAAAGATGTTCATAGCAGGATTCTCCAGGGGTGGGCCGCTCAGGCGTCTTGGCTCGGGGTGATGAATTCCCAGAGGTCACCGCAGAGCTGGTGGTAACGCGGGTCCTTGCGCAGCTGCAGGATGTTGCGCTCGTCGCCCAGGAGGATGGTCACATCGCGCACGATGGTGCCGGGACGGCCGGAGAAGATCAGGCAGCGATCGCCCAGGGCCACCGCCTCGTCCAGGTCGTGGGTGACGAACAGTACGGTCTTCTTGAGCTGGCGACTGAGCTTGAACAACTCGGTCTGCATGCGCATGCGCAGCTGGGCATCGAGCGCCGCGAAGGGCTCGTCCATCAGCAGGGTCTCGGGATCGTAGGCCAGCAGCCGGGCCAGCGCGGCGCGCTTGCGCATGCCCCCGGAAAGCTGGCTCGGGTAGGCCTTTTCGTGGCCTTCCAGGCCGACCAGGGCCAGCAGCTCGCGGATGCGTGCCTGGCGTTCGGTCTTGCCCACGCCGCGGATCTCCAGCGGCACGGCGATGTTGCCGACCACGTCGCGCCAGGGCAGCAGGTGATCGCTCTGGGTCATGTAGCCGGTACGACCGTTGATGCCCTTGACCGGTTGGCCGCTGTAGAGCACCTGGCCTTCGGTGGGGGCGAACAACCCGGCCACCATGTTGAGCAGGGTCGACTTGCCGCAACCGGAAGGACCGACGATGGTCACCACCTGGCCCTGTTGAATGTCGACGTTGATGCTGTGGGAAGCCTGTTTCGCCACGCCCTTGACGGTAAAGGCCTTGGCGACGTTGCGAAAGGAAATCACGGTGGGCGCCGTGGCGATACTGCCGATCGGCTCGCGAGGGCTGGCGTTCTTCAGTACGGCGGACATGGCGTTACTCCCGGTTCGAGGACGTGGCGTCGGGTTCAGGACTCATGAACGACGCGACGACGTCTGACGGTAGGAATGCACACCAAGGGCGGTTGATCTGGAAGCTGTTCATAGTGACCTACTTATTGTTATGAGCCAGAAATGAAGCGTTCTTGGATTATGCAAGGGTGAACCTGAGCGGCAATGGCACTGTTCCACCCTGTGGAACAGCGGCGCTTCAGCTCAGCACGGTGAGACCATCGAGGGCGACCACGCCCTGCCCTTGCGGCCTGACCAGCAGCGGATTGATCTCAGCCTCCTGCAGGCGCTCGCCCAGACGCAGGGCCATGTCGGAGAACGCCACGATGCAGTGCGCCGCCGCCTCGACGTCGGCCCTGGGTCGGCCGCGATAGCCGTCCAGCAAGGGATAGGTACGCAATTCGGCGAGCATTTCCCGGGCATCCTCCAGGGTCACCGGCAGCAGGCGCAGCGTGGTGTCCTGGAACAGTTCGGCGGTCACTCCACCCATGCCCAGCAGCAGCGCCGGGCCCAGTTGCGAATCACGGGTGAAGCCGAGGATCAGCTCCTCGCCGCCGCTGACCATCTCCTGCACCAGGAAGGCCTCGGGATTGAAGCCGACCTGGGTGGTCACCTCGTCGCGCATTCGCTCCAGACGCGCACCGATCCCCTCGGGTCGCTGCCGCAGGGCCACGCCGCCCACCTCGCTCTTGTGCGGGATGCGCGCCGAGAGCACCTTGAGCACCACCTCGCCGCCCAGTTCACGGGCCGCCGCCTCGGCCTGGCGCGCGTCCGCCACTACCCGCTCGCGGGTCACCGGAATGCCGAAGGTCTCGTAGAGCTGCTTGCTGCGCGCCTCGTCCAGCGGACCGGATTGCAGGTCCGCCAGAGCCACCGACTCGGCCGAGGGAGCGGCGCCGAGCTGCCCCGGCCGCTGACTTGCATAGCTGCCTTGCAAGGCCAGCGCCTTGAGCGCTCCGGCACAACTCTCGGGGGCGCTGAAGGCCACCCCGCCCGAACCGTTGATGCGCTGTGCCGCCGCCGGCGCATGGGGACTGATATAGGCCAGCACCGGCTTGTCCGAATGGGCCAGGCTGTCACGGATGGCATCGGCCATCAGGTGCGGCTGCGCCACCCCGGAGGAACCCACCACGCTGATCACCGCGTCATAGTCGGGGCTGTCCAGCAGGATACTGATGGCGCCGCGCATGACCTCCGGTTGCAGGCCCGCCAGGGTCAGGTCGATGGGATTGCGGTCGAGCACCGCCTGGTCGCCGACGTCCAGGGCGCGCAGTCGCGCCGCCGTCTCCGCGCCGGGCGGCGGGGTCTGGAAGCCGTTGACGCCCAGGTTGTCGGCGATCAGGGTACCGGCGCCACCGGTGGAGGTGAGGATGGCCACCCGGGTGCCCTGCATCACCCGGCCACTGGCCAGGGCGAAGGGAATGTCCAGCAGGTCGGCGAAGGTCTCGGCGCGGATCACCCCGAGCTGGCGGAAATAGGCCGAATAGAGATCGTCGGAGCCAGCCAGGGCGCCGGTATGGGAGGCCGCGGCGCTGGCGCCGGCTTCCGAGCGGCCGACCTTGAACACCACCACCGGCTTGCCGGCGGCGCGGGCCCGGCCCACGGCGCGGGTGAACCTGGCGGTGTCGCGCAGCCCTTCGAGGTAAAGGGCGATCACCGCGGTGGCCGGATCGCCGGCCAGATGGTCGACGAAGTCGGCGACGTCCAGATCCACCTCGTTGCTGGTGGAGATCAGCTTGGAAAAGCCGATGCCGGCCGCCACGCCACGGGAGAGCAAGGCGCCGAGGATGCCGCCGCTCTGGGACACCAGGGCCACCTTGCCCGGCAGCAGGGCGTCCATGTCCAGGGCGCCACTGGCGGACAGGGTGATGCGCTCGCTGACGTTGACCAGGCCGATGGTATTGGGACCGAGGATACGCATGCTGCCGCGCGCGGCCTGGAGTTCCGCCTGGCGGCGGATGCCACTCTCCCCCGTTTCGCCATAACCACCCGCCAGCACGATGGCCGCCGCACAGCCCAGCGCCGCCAGTTCGGCCACCGCCTGGTTGGCGCGCTCGGCGCCGAGCAGGATGACCGCCACGTCCGGCACCTCGGGCAGCTCGGCGATGGACGGGTAGCAGCGCAGGCCGTCGATCTCCTCGTAGCGCGGATTGACCGGATAGAGGCGCCCCTGGAAACCGTGCTTGCGCAGGAAGGCGATGGGCCGGCCGGAGGTCTTGCGGGCGTCGCCCGAGGCGCCGATGACGGCGACGCTGGCCGGACTGAGCAGACGGTCGAGGGCGCTCATCGCTGGCCACCTTTGCCCTTGCGCGCCAGGAAGGCGGCCACCGACTCCTGGTGTTCGCTGGAGGTGTAGCAGATGCCCTGGGCCTGGCTGCCCATGGCCGAGATCTGGCCCTGGGTTAGTTCGAAGGTGTTGTTGAGGATCGACTTGCTCAGCCCCAGCGCCGTGGCGGAACCGGCGGACAGTTGCAGCGCCCAGTCCTGAGCCGCTGGCAGCAGAGCGTCGTGGGGCACCACCCGGTCGATCATGTTGATGCGCTCGGCTTCACCCGGCGCGACGGTGCGACCGGTGAAGATCAGCTCCTTGGCCCGGCTCAGGCCGACCCGCCGTGGCAGGAAGTAGAGGCCACCACCGTCGGGGATGAGGCCGCGGGCGATGTAGCTCATGGCGAAGGACGCCTGCTCGGACGCGAGGATGAAGTCGCAGCTCAGCGCCATGTCGCAGCCCAGCCCGGTGGCGGCGCCGTTGACCGCGGCGATGGTCGGCTTGGGCAGGTTGTGCAGCAGCGACACGGCGTGGTGAACCCGTTGCTGGCGCTTCCAGCCGTTGAAGGCCACCGAACCGGCCGGCGCACTCATGCGCGCCTGCATGCCCTTGATGTCGCCGCCGGCGCAGAAGCCCTTGCCGGTACCGGTCAGGATCAGCGCCTTGATCGCGCTGTCGGCGGCGATGCGCTCCAGGTGCTCGATCAGCAGGGTGCGCATGTCGTCGCTGATGGCATTGCGCGCTTCGGGGCGGTTGAGCGTCAGGGTGGCGATGCCCTGGGTCACCGTGAGCTCGATGGGGGTCGAGGATTCGGGAGCTGTCGTCATGGGAGGCCTCTCTCTTATTCTTGGGTTGATTGGCTGCCCGGATCTGCGCCAGGCTTGAAATCAATCTGCGCGAGGAGACCTGTCATGACAACGCAGCCATTCCACCAGGTGGAACACGCCATCGCCGAGCCAGATGCCGCCGACATGCCTGGCCAGGGCAAGGCGCCGGCCAACCGCTCGCTGGAGCGAGGCCTGGATGTCCTGCGGGCCTTTCGTCCGGGCACCGAATACCTCACCAATGGCGACCTCAGCGACCTCCTCGGCCTGGCCAAGTCCACCGTCAGCCGCCTGACCCAGACCCTGGTGCGTACCGGCTTTCTGGACTACGACGGCGGCCGCAGCGCCTATCGCCTGGCGCCGACCTTTCTCGGCCTGGCCCATGCCATGCACCAAGGCAGCAGCCTCCTGCAGGCGGCGTCGCCGCTGATGATGAAGGTGGCGAGGGAGCACCAGGTCAACGTCAGCCTGGCAGCGGCGGACCGCGACGAGATGATCTACCTGGAGTCGATTCGCCTGAGTCAACGCAAGACCCCGCGCAACGTCCTGGTCGGCCAGCGCCTGCCGATGGACATCACCTCCCTGGGCCGCGCCTGCCTCGCCGGCCTGGGCGAAGCCCAGCGCGAAACGCTGATCGCCACCTTCTGCGCCCGCCGCTGCGAGGCACGCCGGGCGCCACTGGAACAGGAGATCCGCGCCGCCCTCGCCAGCGTCCGCAGCAAGGGCTACTGCCTGGCTGCCTGGCAACCCGAAGTGGTCGCCATCGCCACCCCCCTCGGCCTCCCCGGCTATCGCACCCATGCCCTCAATATCAGCCTGGCCACCCCGCTGTCGGAGGCGGAGATCGAGGAGCGCTATGCCGGGGTGCTGCTGGAATTGGCCAGGGAGATCAGGGCGGCCTGTGGGGGTGATCCTGGCGGACTGAAGTGATGTCTTGGGGCGACATCGCCGCCCGCCAGGCCATCCTCCCGCTCCCTGGTGTTCACCCCTTGCCTATCCCTGAAGACTGGTTGAGCTCGGTAGAACAGCGGGGGCACCGCCCTACCTGACCGGGCTACGTCCCGGTCCGACCAGGCTCATTCGGCCCGCCCGGCCTCGCCCAGGTGCTCCAGCGCCCACTGCTCTGCGCTGGTCATCGCGAATCCGTGCCGGGCATTGAAGGTGGCTTCCATCGGCCAGGCGACGCCACGGCCCTGGGCGAAGACGGCACGGTACTTCTTGATGTGCTTGGCATTCTCGTCGGACTCCTGCTCCATGGCGTCCACCAGGTAGGGAACCGACCAGACATCGGTTTTGAAGGGACGCTTCAATACCCGCTCCAGCAGCTTGGCCAGCTCGCCATAGGTCAGGGTGTCGCCGGCGAGATAGACGATTTCATTGAAGAAACGTGGCTCGAAGAGCACGATCTCGGCGGTCAGCCTGCCGATGTCGTCAGGGGTGGTCAGGGTCACGCAGGTATCCAGGCTGCCCAGTGCATTCACGGTATCCGTTGCGAGGTCGACCACCCCGAACACGGGTTCGAACAGGAAGCTGGTGAACATCCCGGTGGAAATGATCACCCACTCGGTCCGGTGCTGCGCCCGCAGGAGTTCACGCACATCGAGCTGGGCATCGAACAGGTCCTGGGGGCTGCCGCGGCCGATGGCCTCGAAGTCCACACCAAATTGCCAGGGGAAGTAGCGCTTTACCCCGGATTGCAGTGCTGCACGCGCCAGTTTCATGGGGGTTTCGCGTCCCGCCACCATGCCGGCACAGCCGATGACGGTATCGAATTGCGCGAAAATCACCGCCAATTCGGCGATGGAATCCTTGACCAGGTCGCCTGCCACCAAGGCGACGCCGAGCGCGCGCAGCTCGTCTACCTCCCTTTTCTTGCCAGGCTCCTGGCTGTCGAGGGTGGACTGGCGCAGCAGCACGCTCACCTTCGAACCGGGCTTCTGCCTGGAGCGCCGGACGAGATTGCGCAGCACCGGCAGGCCGAGTTCGCCGGCGCCGAGCACGAGAATGGATTGGGTTGCGGTAGGGAATTGGGCAGTCATCATGACTCCTGACGTCAGGTGTAAGATGAGCGAATGCTGGCAGACGCCAGCGGCGCTCAGAAGAAGGCACACGCGTGATACCAGGGGATGAGATGACCGATCTGGAGATCCTCCGACAGTCCGAAGCCATCTGCCAGACGCTCAGGCGGGACGAAGACGGCGTACGCCGGGAGGTGCTGACCCATGCCGGCAGTCGCTGGTCCCTGGGGGTCCTGCATGCGCTTGGCGTCTATGGCGTCATGCGGCATGCCGAGCTGGCGCGGCAACTGTCGGGCATCACCCAGCGGATGCTGACCAAGACCCTGCGTGCGCTGGAACGTGACGGCCTGCTGCTGCGCCACGACTTCGACGAAGTCCCGCCCCGGGTCGAATACGAATTGACGCCGCTGGGCCTGAGTCTGCTGATCCGGATGACGCCCATCTGGTCCTGGGTGATCGAGAACGTCGAAGACTTCCGCGCCGCGCGCCGTGCCTTCGATGAGCGAGTTCACGAGAAGCCGGCGTGGCAATCGCCAAGGCCCATGCCGGACGAGCCAACTGGCGAAGACCCAAGGGCCTGAATGGGACCGCCAGGGCAACCCACCGCGTTCCGCGCTGGCTGCCATCGTGACCCAGTCCTGGCCGGTGAACGCCAAACGGATCCTGCCGCCCCTTTCGTGCTCGCACCTCACCCACTCAGGAGTCGCACCCATGAGACGTTCTAGCCTGGATCATCTGGTCATCGTGGCCCCGACCCTCGCCGCGGGCGCTCTGCATGTCGAGCAGCGCCTGGGCGTGGCGCTGCAGCCCGGCGGCAAACACGCACGCATGGGCACCCACAACCTCCTGCTGCGCCTGGGTGACTGCTACCTGGAAGTCATAGCCCCGGACCCGGACGCTCCACCGCCGACCAGACCGCGCTGGTTCGGGCTGGATGAGCTGGAGCCCGATGCCGAGCCCCGCCTGGCGCACTGGGTGGCCAGGACCCAGGGCTTGGCTGAGGCGGATGCGCGCCTCACGCTGACCTTCGGCCGCATCGAGTCGATGAGCCGCGGCACGCTGGCCTGGCAGATCTCGATCCACGCCGATGGGCAGTTGCCGCTGGGCGGTGTCCTGCCCAGCCTGATCGACTGGGGCGACGCCCGGCATCCTGCGTCAGGGCTGATCGACCAGGGCTGCTGCTTGCAGCGTCTGGAGCTCAGGCATCCCGCTGCCGCGGTGCTCGAGCAGCAGCTGGAGGCGATCGGCTGTTCCGGGCCCGTCGCGGTGATGGCTGGCGAGAGACCCGGCCTGCTGGCCTATCTGGAGACGCCAACGGGTCTGAAGACCCTCTGATGGCCAACCGCCGGCAGCCGACCCGCACGCCCAATCAGCCCGGCACCACCAGCCCCTTGGCGCGGTAGGCGTCGATATCGATGCCATAGGCACCCGAGGGTTTTACCGCGCGGACGCTGATGAGGCGCCCCTGCTCATCGAGTGGATTGCGCGCCAGGTCGAGTACCTGCTCCGGTCGCGGCTGCTTGTTGGTGTCCAGCACGATCAGCACCCGCGGCTTCAATTTGCTGCCGGCGTCGAAGCCGATGATGATGCCCACCTCGCCGGTGCTCAGCTCGACGATCTCCCCCGGCGGATAGACGCCGATCAGCTGGATGAAGGCCAGGACGACGACTTCGTTGAATTGCGTGCCCCGGGCTTCGAAGAGGACGCGCAAGGCTTCCAGGCTGGAACGGCCCTCGCTGTAGGGGCGATCGCTGGTGATGGCGTCGTAGGCATCCACCACGGCGATGATCTTGGCCTTGAAGGGGATGCGCTGCGCCGGCAGCTGGCGGGGGTAGCCCTTGCCATCCATGCGTTCGTGGTGGGTATGAGCGACGTCGACGGCGGCGGGCGGCACCTCGCTGTTGGCCATCAGCAACTGATGGCCGTAGGTGGTATGGGCCTGCATGATGCGGAATTCTTCTTCGGTCAGGCGGCCTGGCTTGTTGAGGATCTCGTCGGGCACCTTGATCTTGCCGACGTCGTGCAGCATGCCGCACACCCCGAGTTCTTCCAGTTCGAGGGGCAGCATGCCCAGCGCCTTGCCCAGGGCGATGGCATAGAGCGAGACGCGCAGGCAGTGTTCCGCGGTGTAGTGGTCGCGCTGCTTGATGCGCGCCAGCCAGAGACTGGCCGCGGGGTGCTTGAGCACGCTCTCGACGCACTCGCCGACCGCCCGCCGGACTTCGCTGACGTTGAGTTCCTTGCCGAACTTGACGGCGTCGAGTATCCGCATCGATACGGCGCGGGCCTCGCGCCACACCGGTTCGGTGGTCTTGACCTCATCCCGGTAGTCGATGGCATAGGTCTTGGCCTGAGCGCTGGCCGCCAGGTTGGCGGACAGGTTGGCCGATAGTGGCGTCACGGCAGGACTCTGCCGCCGGTCCACCCAGACGAATTCGCAGGTGTCCTGCAGGGTGCGGAGGTCCTGCACGCTCTGGATGGGGAATCCCTGGAACAGGAAGGGCGTGCCTTCCCAGGGCCGATCCAGTTCGCAGACGTACATGCCCAGCTGCAACTGGGACACGGGCACTCTGATGCTGTATTGGGGCAGCGCCATGGCTTCTCGGCAAGCACGTCGGTGGACGGAGTCTAATAGGTATTACAATAACCATTGATACCAAAATGCCACCATCCAGGGAAGCACCCAGCCTGCCCGCGCCGATGAACTGGCAAAAAACAGTGGTCAGAGGTACCTGTTTGTAACTTGGGGCGCGCAATACCAGACTGCGCACCCTCCCCTCACGCCAGCTTGAAGCGTCGCACCAGCGTCTGCAGTTCGCCGGCCAGTGCCGACAGTTGCTCGCTGGCGCCCACGGTTTCGCGGTTGCCGTCGCTGGTCTGCACCGACAGATCGCGAATGCTGATGAGGTTGCGGTCCACCTCGCGAGAGACGTGGGCCTGCTCTTCGGAGGCGGTGGCGATCTGCAGGTTGCGCTCGTCGATCAGGTGCACGGCCTGGAGGATGTCGCTCAGTGCCGCCCCGGCTTCCTGGGCCACCGCATAGGTGGCCTGGGCCTGGGTGGTGCTGAGCTGCATGGAATCCAGGGCTTCGGCCGAGCCCTTCTGGATCGCCTGGATCATCTGCTCGATCTCGCGGGTCGAGGTCTGGGTGCGGTGCGCCAGGGCGCGGACCTCGTCGGCGACCACGGCGAAACCACGACCCTGTTCGCCCGCCCGGGCGGCCTCGATGGCCGCGTTGAGCGCCAGCAGATTGGTCTGCTCGGCGATGGCGCCGATCACGTTCAGCACCTGGCTGATGTCCTGCGCCTGTCCGGCCAGGCCGCCTACCTGCACCGAGGTCGACTGCACCTGCTCGGTGAGCCGCTGCATGGCGTCCAGGGCCTGGCCAACCTTGGCATTACCGCTTTCCGCGGCGACGCTGGAGTCCCGCGCGGCCTGGGAGGTGGACGAGGCGTTGCGGGCCACCTCTTCCACCGCGGCGCTCATCTCGGTGACAGCAGTAGCGGCCTGGTCGATCTCGGCGTTCTGACTCGCCAGGGCACGACTGGCCTGGTCGGTGACGGCGTGCATGGTGCGCGCGGTGTCGCTCAGGCGGCTGGAAGAACTGGATATGCCGTGCAGGGTGTCCTTGAGGTTGTCCTGCATCTGCGCCAGGGCGCGCATCAGCCCGGCGGCTTCGTCCTTGCCGGTGGGATCTATCTTGCCGGTCAGCTCGCCCTGGGCGATGGCGTTGGCCACGGCCAGGGAAGCGCCAATCGGCTGGGCCAGGCTACGGGTCAGCCGCCAGGCCAGCAGCAGGGTGACCAGCACCGCCAGCAGCATGATGCCGACGACAATGCTGACGCTGCGGTCATAGATGCCGGTGGCTGCTGCACCTGCCTGACGGGCGCCTTCGCCGTTGAATTCGCGCAGCCGGGTCAGTTGCTCCTGATAGCCTTCGGCGCGCTGGCGCTGCTCGCCATTGGCCAGTTTGAGGGCTTCGGCGCGATCGCTGGCGGCCAGGGTCACTACCCGATCCAGTCCGTCCAGATAGCCTTTCATCTGCAGCGCGGCCTGGTCGAAGTTGCTGCGTTCCTCGGCGGTGGAAATCAGGTGATCGCGGTAATAGGCCGTCCGGGCGTTCATCAGATCGCGATTCACCTGGATCTGCCGGGTGGCGAGGGCCATGGCCGCGCTGTCCTCGCTGGCCAGCAGCCGGATGCTTTCCAGGCGGGTGTGCAGCAACGCGACCTGGATGTCATCGGTAGTCTGGACGCTCGCCAGCCATTCGGCCTCCATCGCCTGCTCGGTGGCGCGTAGGGCCTTGAGCTGGACCAGGGCGAAGGCGCCGAGCAGCATCACGAACAGGGTAACCGCACCAAAGCAGAGGGTGGCGCGAGGGGCGATTCGTAGCTGACGAAGGTTCAAGACGAGCTCCTTGGATCAGCAGAAGGCGATCCTCTAGAGCCCTCATATCGACCGACCTATGTCCTTCTTTAGCACGCCAGCGATTGGCGCGCCAAGAGAGCCGCAGGCGTCCTCCAGCGGTCACCTGGAAACGGCCGTGATCGGCCTAGCCGCGCGAGGCCTCCAGCCGCTCCACCATCTTGACCAGTTCCGCCAGGGAGCCGGCCTGCAGCTTGCGCATGAGGGCCGCGCGGCGCACCTTCACGGTGATCTCGCTGACCCCCAGCTGGGCGGCGATCTGCTTGTTGAGCAGGCCGGTCACCACCCGCGTCAGCACCGCCCGTTCGCCGTCGTTGAGCGTGTCGAGGCGGGTCTGCAGATCCTGCAACTGCCGACGCTGGGCATGGGCGTCCTGCGCCTTGCGCAGTGCCAGGTCGATGGCATCGAGCAGATCCTGGTCACGGAATGGCTTGGTGAGGAATTCCAGGGCGCCCTGCTTCATCGCCCGGACCGACATGGGGATGTCGCCATGGCCGGTGATGAAGATGATCGGCAAGGCCAGGCCACGCCGCTGCAATTCCTGCTGCAGGTCCAGGCCGTTCATTCCGGGCATGCGCACGTCCAGCACCAGGCAGCCCGGCTCGTCCAGCCGCGCCCGGTCGAGGAAGTCGGCGGCCGAGACATAGCTGCGGGTGCTGAGCCCCACGGACGCCAGCAGGTCTTCCACGGCGGCGCGCACCGAGGCGTCGTCGTCCACCAGGTGGACCAGGGCGGGCTGGCTTTGCGCGGTCGTGCTTGCTGAAGTCATGGTTGCGGATCCTTGGGCAGGCTGCAGTAGACGCCGGTGCCGCCTTCCGGCAGCGAGGTGGCCCAGATCCGCCCGCCATGGGCTTCGACGATGGAACGACTGAGCGCCAGTCCCAGGCCCATGCCCTGCGCCTTGGTGGTGTAGAAGGCCTCGAACATCTGCTCGCGCGCCATGGGCGTCAAGCCGCGACCGCTGTCTTCCACGCCCAGGCGGATGGCGCCGGCGGTGTCCTGCCCCACCTGGATGACCACCCGCCGCTGCTCGGGCGCCATCCCTTCGAGGGCGTCCAGGGCATTGAGCAGCAGATTGAGGATGACCTGCTGCAGCTGGCTTTCGTCGGCCAGCAGCGGCGGCAGGCCCTCCTGCAGGCGGACCTCCACGGCGACTTGGCGCTGGCTCAATTCGGCGCGGACGAAATCCAGCACCTGCTCCACGGTATCGGCGACGTTCAGCCAATCCTTGGCCACCTGCGCCTGGCGCACCAGGCTGCGCACCCGGGCGATCACCGCGCTGGCGCGATGGGCGTCGTCGATGACCCGCTGCGCCGCCTGCACGGCGCGCTCCACCTGCGGCGGCTGATTGCTCAGCCAGCGCTGGCAGGCGTTGCCGCTGGCGGCGATGGCGGTGAGCGGCTGGTTCACCTCATGGGCGATGGATGCGGCCAGTTCACCCAGCTGGCTCAGGCGCCCGGCCTGGGCCAGGCGTGTCCGGGCCGCATCGGCGGCGCGCTTGGCGGCTTCCAGGCGCAGGGACAGGGCGGCGACCGCGACGATGGCCAGGAGGCTGATGATGCAGTTGACCAGCCCGGCCTCCTGATCCCCGCTCCGGGTGGCGACATAGCTGCAGAGCACCAGCAGCGTGCAGCCCAGCGCGGTGATCGTGACCCCGCGCGCCGACAGGAAACCGGCGGCCAGGAGCACCACCACCACCTGGAAGACGCCGATGGCGATCTCCCGGTCGGTGAAGGTGTCCAGCAGGGCGATGCCCAGCGCCAGGGCGCAGAGGCCCCCTAGCCGCAGCCAGTGGGTGGTGGTGGCGAAGGGTCGTCGATCCATGGCCAGTCTCTCATTCGAAGGCGTGCCTAGCCCGGATTTTCCAGGCTGAAGATATCGGCCGCCTGATCATAGGCGAAGAGCTCACCGTAGCGCCCCCACTGGATGGCGCTGCCGAGGGTGCGCGCGGCGTCGGCTTCGTCCATGAAGTCCTCCAGCTCGTCGCGGAAACGCCGCGCCGGCGCCGTGTGGCCCTGGCGATCGTCCAGCACCCGGCGGATATGGGCCACCAGGGGCACGAAGTTGAGCAACTGGCGGGCGAACAGCTGCTTGCGCACGTCCACCCCCGCCTCGACATAGGCGCGCCCGGCCGGCAGCAGACGCAGATCGCCACCTTCGAGGACCGCCAGGCGCAGCAGTTGCAGCACCTCGGCCAGGGGAAAGAGCTCGTCCAGTGCATAGCCCAGCCCGCCGGCCAGTTCCGGCAGGTCGGCGCGACCGTCGTAGGGCGCGGCCTGGACCGCCTCCAGCAGACCGGCCAGGGCATTGGTGGACACGGTCGGCAGCCGCATGCCCAGCCCGTTGCCGGGAACGCCCCCTTCGTGGGGCGCCGGCGTGGTCTCGCCGGTCATGCGCACATAGATTTCCTCCACCAGTTCGCGGAAGGCCGGATCATGGCGATTGCGCGGCTGCGGCAGGTCGATGCGGATCTCGCTGGCGACGCGCCCGGGATTGCTGGAAAAGATCAGCACTCGATCGCAGAGCAGCACCGCCTCGGCGATGTTGTGAGTGACCATGAGGATCGAGCGGATCGGCATGCGCCCCTCGACCCAGAGATCGAGCAGGTCGGTGCGCAGGGTCTCGGCGGTGAGCACGTCCAGCGCCGAGAAGGGTTCGTCCATCAGCAGCACGTCCGGGTGCACCACCAGGGCACGGGCCAGGCCGACACGCTGGCGCATGCCGCCGGAAAGCTCCTTGGGATAGGCACTTTCGAAGCCGTCCAGGCCGATCAGGTCGATGGCGGCCAGGGCGCGGCGACGGCGCTCGTCCAGCGGCACGTGCAGCGCCTCCAGGCCGATCTCGACGTTCTGCAGCACGGTCAGCCAGGGAAACAGCGCGAAGCTCTGGAACACCATGCTGACCCGGGCGCGCTGGCCGTCGTCCTTGGGCGGGAAAACGACGCTGCCGCCGCTGGGGGTGAGCAGTCCGGCGATGGATCTGAGCAGGGTCGACTTGCCTGAGCCGGAGCGCCCCAGCAGGCCGACGATCTCGTTTTCGTGCAGGGTCAGGGACACTTCGTCCAGCACGACCCGGGCCGGGCCACCGGCGTTGCCGTACAGCTGGCGGACGTTCTGCACGTCGATGAGCGGACGCGGGTTCAGGGTGGTCAGGTTCATGGCGGTTCTCCTCTCAATCGAGCCGCAGGCGCCGTTCGGCGTAGGCATACAGGGGCCGCCAGAGCAGCCGGTTGAAACCGAGGACGAAGATCGACATCACCACGATACCCAGGGCGACCCGGGGGAAGTCGCCGGCGGTGGTCATCTGCGCGATGTAGGCGCCCAGGCCATGGGCCTGCAGGCGCTCGTTGCCCCAGCTCACCACCTCGGCGACGATGCTGGCGTTCCAGGAACCGCCCGCGGCGGTCAGGGCGCCGGTGACGTAGTAGGGAAAGATCGCCGGCAGGGCCAGCTGCCGCCACCACTGCCAGCGCCTGAGGCCGAACAGCCGGGCCGCTTCGCGCAGGTCGTTGGGCAGCACGCTGGCGCCGGCGATGACGTTGAACAGGATGTACCACTGGGTGCCCAGCACCATCAGCGGCGACAGCCAGATGTCCGGATTGAGGTGGAAGCTGACGATGCCCACCACCGCCACCGGGAACAGCACGTTGGCCGGAAAGGCGGCGAGGAACTGGGCCACCGCCTGCAGGCGCTGCGACCAGCCCGGGCGCAGGCCGATCCAGACGCCGATGGGTACCCAGATCAGGCTGGCGACGGCGATCAGCAGCAGCACCCGGGCCATGGTCAGCAGACCCAGGCCGAGCACCGAGACCGCTTCCACCCAGTAGACGTCGGCGGCGATGAAGAGATACAGCGCATAGATGCCATAGGGCAGCACCAGCAGCAGCGCGCCGTACCAGAGCACGTCCAGCCCGCGTTGCAGCCAGGCGCGGCGGTGCGGCGCCAGGTGCCCGTGCGGCCAGGGGCGGCGGATCCGCGGGGTGGCGAGCTGGATGCAGAAGCTGCCGAAGCCACCCAGCATGCGGCCCAGGCGCGCGCGGCGGACCAGGTCGTAGACCCAGGAGCGCGGCACCTGCTGGCTGGCGGTCTGCTCGACGCGGAAGCGATCGGCCCAGGCCACCACCGGGCGGAAGAACAGCTGGTCATAGACCAGGATCACCAGGCCCATGGCCAGCACCGCCCAGCCGATGGCAGCGATGTCCTGCCGGGCGATGGCCAGCGCCAGCCAGGAGCCGATGCCCGGCAGGTTGATGGTGTTGTCGCCCACGGTGATGGCTTCCGAGGCCACCACGAAGAACCAGCCACCGGACATGGACATCATGGTGTTCCATACCAGACCGGGGATGGCGAACGGCAGCTCCAGGCGAAAGAACCGCCGCCAGGGCGACAGCCCGAACTGGCGACTCACCTGCTGCAGGTCCTCGGGCACGGTGCGCAGCGACTGATAGAAGCCGAACGCCATGTTCCAGGCCTGGCTGGTGAAGATGGCGAAGATGGCCGCGCACTCGGCGCCCAGTTGCCGCCCCGGGAACAGGCCCAGGAAGAAGCTGACGGTAAAGGTCAGGAAGCCGAGGATGGGCACCGACTGCAGGATGTCGATGGCCGGCAGGATCAGCAGCTCCGCCTTGCGACTCTTGGCCGCCAGGGTGGCGAAGACGAAGGTGAACAGCAGCGAGGCGCCCAGGGCGATGAACATGCGCAGGGTGGTGCGCAGGGCGTACTCGGGCAGCCGCGCCAGGTCTAGGGTCATGGGATCGGCGTCGAGCACGGCCAGGGGCGCGCGCATCTCGGCGACGCCATGCCAGATCAGCGCCAGGGCGATCAGCCCGAGGGCCAGGCAGAGGGCATCGGCCCACAGGGAAGCGGGACGTTGCCGCAGCGAGCGCGGCGCCACGGCGGGGGTGTAGAGGCCAGGAAGGGTCTTCATGGCGTACCTCTTTGCAGGGGGCCTTGGGAGAGCGGCCGACCCTGCCGCGCAGGGTCCGGACACCGGGCTAATCTAGGCTCGCCACCCCGCCCAAGCCATCGAAACGAAGGACGTCTGGCTATACCAAGGTATATCCCGCCCAGGCCCGCCCTCGCC
>NZ_WHOV01000074.1:0-7349 GCF_009765395.1 Pseudomonas sp. BAV 4579
CTGTCTCCATTGCCATCACAGGAACAGGCTAGCAAACACGACTTTTCAGACAAGTCCTAGGGTGGGAAAAGCCTGTAACTATTTTCTTTGAGGGAAGATAGATGAGCGATCAGCTCGCTAAAGAAAATATCTTGATAATCTATATTAGAAGCTTTTGAGTAGGCCACAAGACGCCATGGTCCGTTTAACAACTTGACCGGTGTAAGCGTGGTAACAGGCGGGGGAGAGCTAGCAGCTATTGCAGGCAGCTTCGCTAAGATCAAGAATATATAAATTAGTGGTTGAAGAGTTTTCTTGGAAAAGTTTTTCCTATCTCAGCGGATGAACCAAAGTTTTCAGCATTGGAGATCAATGCAACAGCCATGTACTTAAAATTTTGATTTGAGAAGCTATTCGGGACCATTCGATTGGCTTTTTACCAGTATGCTTATAGTGCTGGAAGGCGTGTCTGGTGAATTTAGCTATTTCTTTGATCGTAGCTATTATAAGGTTGCTACATCATTATCGAATCAAGGGGGGAGCGTCCGAAGCGTATGATTACGAGTATTTCAAAGAAAATTTTGGCATCGAGCATATGCTCATCATCACGACCCGTCGCTTTAAGATTATTATGATTGCTTTCTACGATGTGTAGTTAGGTTCATATCTACATTGCATTGCAGTAAACAGTTTTGGTCTATATGAGGAAAAATCTTTCTGCAAGCGAGGTCCGGTCTGTTGAATGCTCTTTCTCCAAGAAAAGTGTAAAGTGCTTATATTTGAAGTATGCTGTATCGGTTATGCCGTTCTGCTGCAGTTCGATTTCCGACAGGTAGGAAAAGCTACATCAGCAGTCAGATCTTTTCCGCGTAGTAAGCTTGGAGCGCTGGAATTCTCCGATAGACTATGGAATTTATTTTTGGCATGCTTAGTTACGTTTTTTCCTTGGGTTACTTTTGGAAAAAAGATAGATCTTTTAACTCATGTGATTTTTTACGCGTAGCCTACTTGGTGTATGATGAGCAAAAAACCTAAGACAGAGCTCAAGAATGCTTTACTATCGTCGAAGATAAGCTTCTTGTATGTTGGTTTTTTCAGTTTATTCGTAAATCTTCTTTTATTGGTTCCATCTTTTTACATGCTGGAGGTTTACGATCGCGTTGTCAGTAGTAAAAGCGTTACGACATTGATTATGCTGACATTGATAGTGGTGATTTTGATGTCGGTGTATGGAGTGATAGAGTGGATCCGCTCGCGGATGATGATCCGTATATCCACTCGCTTGGATTTGATGCTCAGTGAGCGCGTCTTTAACGCGAGTTTCAATCAGTCCCTGTTTACTAATGGATTAGGCATTTCAGCGCAGCCCATAAGTGATCTCTCAGGCTTGAGACAATTCCTTACAGGAAGCGGATTATTCGCATTTTTTGATATTCCTTGGATCCCTGTATATATAGGGCTGATGTTTTATTTTCATCCGTGGTTCGGTTGGCTGACAGTCATAGGTTCGTTAGTCGCAATTGCGTTTGCAATAGCTAACGAATGGGCAACCAGCAAGCAGTTGCTCGAAGCAAACCGCGAGAATAGCGCCGCTCTAAATATGGTGAATTCCAGCTTGCGCAATGCTGAAGTAATTAATTCTATGGGCATGCTGCCCAACTTGCTTAAGCGGTGGAAGATTCGTGGGTACAAAGTACTTTCTTTGCAGGCTCGCGCTAGCGAAAAAGGTGGTGCTGTATCAAATGCTTCGCGTACATGGCGGCTCCTACTTCAATCTTTCGTATTGGGGTTAGGTGCCTATCTAGTTATCAACAACGAAATCACTCCCGGCTTGATGACTGCAGCCTCCATTCTCGTCGGTCGTGCTCTGGCTCCTATCGATCAGATGATCGGAAATTGGCGAGGCTTCGTCGCTGCTCGTGGGCAGTACGCTCGTTTGAATGAGGTGCTTCGGCAGATACCTGCGGACTCTGAACGCATGCCGTTGCCTATTCCGAAAGGGGATCTTTCCGTGGAGCAGATCGTTGTCACGCCCCCTGGTGCCCATGCTCCCGTCATCAAGGGCATCAGTTTCCGCGCGCCGCCTGGCGTCTCTGTCGGCGTGCTCGGGGCGAGCGCTGCCGGTAAATCGACTCTCGCACGCGCGCTTCTCGGAATCTGGCCTGCGCAAAGTGGCAAGGTGCGTCTGGATGGTGCAGACATGTTCCATCTGGATCGTGCTGCCGTGGGCCCGTATCTCGGTTATCTACCTCAAGACATCGAACTCTTCGAAGGTTCCATCGCTGAGAACATAGCCCGCTTTGGCGAGGTAGATGCAGCAAAAGTGGTCGAAGCCGCGCAGATTGCCGGCGTTCACGAAATGATCCTCCGTCTACCCCAGGGCTATGACACCGTGATCGGTGCGCACGGAGGTGCGCTGTCCGGCGGGCAGCGTCAGCGGATAGGGCTCGCACGCGCCATCTACGGTGATCCCAAACTGGTCATCCTTGATGAGCCTAATTCCAATCTGGACGACGTCGGTGAGCGTGCGCTAGGTGAGGCTCTCATCAAACTTAAGCAGAAGGGCACCACGCTTTTCATGATTACACACAGGGTCAGCGCTCTGGCCTATGTCGATAACCTCCTAGTGCTGAGCGAAGGCCAGATCGCGATGTCTGGAGCCCGGGATCAGGTACTCGCCCAACTCAAGGCGCAGCAGTCAGGTGGTCCGCAGCCAGTGGCTAATCCCAGTTCGGTTACTCCCTTGCCGCCCAAGCCTGGTAGTGCAGAAGGAGCGCCCGCATGAAAGACGTTTACAAGGAGGCTGAGGCCGCAGGACTAAAGGTCAACGATGCTCCCGTGCGCCGATTGGGTCTTATCATTCTCTTTGCTGTATTCGGTATTGGCGGTGGCTGGGCAGCCCTGGCGCCGCTCAACAGCGCGGCCTTTGCCCCAGGTTTGGTGGCGGTAGACAGCTACCGCAAGTCGGTCCAACACCTGGAAGGCGGTATCGTCCGCGAGGTGCGGGTACACGACGGCGACGACGTCAAGGCTGGGGACGTGCTGATTGTCCTGGACAGTACCCAAGCGGGTTCGGAACTGGAGGCGACCCGTGGTCAGCTGATCGCCGCCCAAGCGCAGGAGGCCCGGCTCATCGCCGAGCGGGACGGCGTCAATGACATCATCCTCGGCGCGAGTGACTTTCCAACCGCAGACAAACGTGTGCAAGAAGCTCGCGCCAGTGAACGGCAGATCTTCCTGGCCGGTCGCGATGCGCGCCGTGGTGAAATCGACGTTCTGAAGAATCGCGCCGCAGAACTCGAACAGCAGATTCGGGGCTACAACGAGGTGATCGCTAGCAAGGAGAGTCTGGCCAAATCCTATGCCAGCGAGATCAAGGATCTTACCGGGTTGCTGAAGGAGGGCTTCGTCAGCAACGAGCGTCTTCGTGACCAGGAGCGCAATCTCTCCCGTCTGCAGGCGGAGATCGCTGATCAGCGCTCCGCTATCGCCCGGGCCAAGGTCCAGATCGGCGAGACGCGGCTGCAGATCCTGCAGACCACTCAGAAATTCAAGTCCGACGTGGCCAGCCGGCTGGCTGACGCTCAGTCGCGAATCTACGAGGCGCGCGAGCGGGTAGGCGCCTTGCAGGACAAGTTCAACCGTACCGAGGTCAAGGCACCCGTTAGCGGTATGGTGATGAATCTGGCTGTACATACCATCGGAGGCGTCGTGCAATCGGGCACCAATCTGCTCGATATCGTGCCAGATGCCGCCAAGCTCATCGTCGAAGTACACATCGAGCCCAAGGATATCGACCGGGTAGAATTGGGAACCAAGGCCGAGGTTCGTTTCAGTGCCTTCAGTAACGCCACCACGCCCATCATCGAAGGCGAATTGGTCTATGTGTCAGCGGACCGGATTATCAACGAGCGCGACGGTACGCCTTACTACCTGGGCCGGGTAAAGCTGACCGACCAGGGTAAGAAAGATATGGGCCACCGGGAACTGGTCGCGGGCATGCCTGCCGACGTGCTGATCAACACCGGTTCGCGCACCATGCTGCAATACCTGCTCAAGCCAGCGCGCAATGCCATGGCTCGCTCGTTGATCGAGGAGTAGGGCAGCTATGAAAGGCAAATTCATCACGTTGGCGGTATTGCTAGGTTGCTGTCACTGGGCGCAGGCGCAGACAGTCGCCACATCCCAACCACAGGATTATGTGGATCTTTGGAAGCTTTATCAGGATAGCGCTGTGTCGGATCCACGTATTCGTGGTGCCGAGGCTGAGGTGAAAAACCTGGAGGGCCAGGGGCGCTCCGCCTTCGGCCAGGTGCTGCCGCAGTTGAGCGGCGGAGCCTCGACCAGTCGAGTACGGCGTGAGGAGGGTATGCAGACCCTCAACTACAACGGCGAAAGCTACAACCTGAGCCTGAGCCAGGCCCTCTACAACGCCGCGGCCTGGCGCGGTTTCAAACGCTATGAGCAGCTGACCGAGCAGTACCGTGCCCAATACGAGGATGCCAAGACCCAGTCGGCCGCGGACCTCGTACAACGCTATTTCGCCGCGTTGGCAGCTGAAGATACGCTCGAGCTGGTCACTGCCGAGCGCAAGGCGACGCAGCGCAACCTGGATCGTGCCCAGGCGCTGTTTGACAAGCAAATGAGTACCGTTACCGACGTCCTGCAGATATCCGCCAAGGTGGATAGCCTGAAAACTCAGGAGATCGAGGCACGCAACCAGATCCAGGTGACCCGCGAGGCCCTGGGCGAACTGATCGGCCGTCCGGTCTATCAGCCGCTCAAGCGCCTCAACGAAAAAGCCCAGCTGGCCATGCCGCAAGGTGACGAAGAGCAGTGGGTCAATTCGGCCGTGGCGAACAACCCTGCGCTTGAGGCCAAGCAGCGCGCCGTGGACGCCGCCAACTATGGTATCTCCGAGGCTAAGGCTGGCCATCTGCCGACCCTGAGCTTCAACCTCGGCGCCCAACGCAGCGACTTTGCCTATGACAATGTCATTGCCTCATCCGCGATCAATACCTACTCAGCCACGATCAGCGTGCAGATACCGCTCTATAGCGGCGGCTCGACCACCGCCCGTGTCGCCAGCTCCTATGGCTCGCGCGACGCCGCCGAGCAAGAATACGAGTCGATCCGCCGTCAGGTGGTGAAGGAAACGCGTACGGCCTACATGAATAGCGCTGCGGATTTGGCCAAGGTTGGCTCTTCGCGTAATGCCCTGGACTCGGCGATCAAGTCCCGCGCCGCCAGTGAGCGATCGCTCAGCCTGGGCGTAGCGACCGCTGTGGATGTGCTCAACGCGGTGCAGCAGGAATACAGCGCACGGCGAGACTATCTGCAGGCGCAATACGACTTCGTCACCAATCAGTTGGTGCTGCTGCGCTGGAGTGGTGGCTTCCGAGATACCGATATCCAGAAGATCAACGGTTGGCTGGCTGTGCCTACCCCCGGTGAAGAGCGTAAGACCGGGGTGAAGGAGGGAGAGGTCGTCAAAGGATGAGTGGAAGGCAATAGGGTTTGCATCCGCGCCCCACCCCCCCAGCGTCTGCCACCTATTAGGGAGGCAGACGCTTTTCTATCTGAAAGAATTGCCCTGTAGTATTTCACTACGAGATAGACAGGTTCGCTGTGTTATCAGCCGAAGCCTGGTCTAGTCCGAAGGAGATAGGTTGAACAGCTACGACCTCGGGCCACGCGCCACGGACACGCCGGTGCTATTAACCCTCGTAATACCGGTATTTAACGAGACGGAAGCCATTCCTTTCTTCCTGGAGCGAGCAGGGGCCGTCTTCGCGACACAGGCTGGAATCGAGCTCGAGTTTCTGTTCATCAACGATGGCAGTACCGATGCGACCTTGCAGACGCTGTTGGAATGCCAGCGGCGTGAGCGACGAATCCGAGTGCTGGATCTTAGCCGCAACTTTGGCAAGGAAGCGGCCATGACCGCGGGTCTCGAAGAGGCCCGCGGTCAGCTGGTCGTGCCGATTGACGTCGATCTCCAGGATCCACCCGAGGTGATCCTAGAGATGATTGCCAAATGGCGCGAGGGCTATGAAGTCGTTCTAGGACGACGCCTGAATCGCGACTCGGACTCCTGGGCCAAGCGTACCTCGGCCAATTGGTTCTACCGTCTGCACAACAAGATCGCCAATCCCCAGTTACCGGAGAATGTCGGCGATTTCCGCCTCATGGATCACTGCGTGGTGGAAGCGCTCAAGGAACTGCCGGAGTCGCGCCGCTTTATGAAGGGATTGTTCGCCTGGGTAGGCTTCCGCACCGCCTACGTGGACTATGCTCGTCCTGAGCGGGTCGCCGGCTCGACCAAGTTCAACGGCTGGCGGCTATGGAATTTTGCCTTGGAAGGCGTCACCAGCTTCAGCACTGATCCCTTGAGGGTATGGACCTACCTGGGATCAGCTGTTTCCCTGGTGTCCTTTTTGTTTGCCATATCCATCGCCCTGAAAGTGTTGATCAAGGGGGTGGATGTGCCCGGTTATGCCTCCATCATCGTCTCGGTCACTTTCTTGGGCGGTCTGCAGCTCATGGGAATCGGCATTCTTGGCGAGTATCTGGGGCGAACCTACCTCGAAGCCAAGCGCCGCCCGGTCTATGTGGTGCGCAAGAATTACACAGTGACCGATCAGGCTGAGCCATGATCACCAAGCTCAAGGCACTGCGCGGGGGACGCGCCTTTGGCGAGCTATTGGTAGCGAGTCGCTTTGGTTTAGTAGGACTCGCGGCCACAGCTGTGCACCTTGCCATTATCACCCTGTTGATTCGAGCTGGCTTGGCACCGTTGCTAGCTAATCTGCTGGCCTTCCTGTGCGCCTTCGGCGTGTCCTTCTGCGGGCATTACCTTTGGACTTTCCGCAGTTCAGTCGGCGTAAGTCGCGCCATTGTGCGCTTCTTTCTAATAGCGGTAGGTGGTTTCTTGGTTAACAGTGCTTTGCTTGCGTTGCTGTTGCGCTGGACCACCTTTGAAAGTACCACTTGCGCGCTGATTGCCGTTCTCATCGTGCCGGTGCTGTCCTTTCTAGCAAGCCGGCTTTGGGGCTTCAAGGCGTGAGTACGATTCACTCTTTAGGAAAGTAAGATGTCAGATTGAAGCTCACGCGCGGAATCGCGGTTGGTAGGGACTTAGCTTGGGCGACCTGGCGTACTCGCCTTCCTGGCAATACTCGGTCCCCGCGTACTTGATCCTCCCAACATTGGCTGGTTGCACGCAGGTAACTTTGCCCAGTACTATTTGGGCTGGCGTTTTTTCAGCAGGCGCCTTGGAGTTTTCCTATTGGCCTAAACCCTGGTTTTGGCCTCGAATTAGGTAATTCCATCGGCTACACTGATTCTACACCTGTCTCTTATACACATCT
>NZ_WHOV01000075.1:0-32337 GCF_009765395.1 Pseudomonas sp. BAV 4579
GGTAATGAGGTAGCTAATCCCATTACCCAGGAGAGATACAAGGTTGGGTTGAGCACCAGCGAAGCCCAACATTGCCCAAGGCCCAACCCCGCTGTCGGGCTTCGCTACGCTCAGCGCCAACCTACGGCGTGAGCCCGAGCCATGGAAACCATGGCCGCGCCAGCCCTCAGTCCTCCCGCAGATGAATCCCCAGACCGGTCCGTCCCGGCGCCAGCTCGGGCATCAGGGTTAATGCCGGAATCTCGTAATCCCCACCATTCTGCCGCCGGAACGCCAGGGGCGTATCCGTAGCCAGTCCATCCAGCCGTGCCCCATAGGCCTGGCACAGCCGCTCGAAGCCGGCGGCGTCCACCTTGCTCGTGCGATAGACCGGAAACGGCGGTAGCACGCTGAAACCGGGATAGAAGAGGATGCCGTGCTGGATGGGAAAGAGGATGTCATCCAGCGCGCCATTGATGCCGCGCTCGCTGTAATGCGACGCCCAGCCGCCGCAGGTCACCACCAGCATGGCGCGCTTGCCAATCATGGTGCCTTCGCCATAGCGGTCACCCCAGTGAGTGTCGCTGTGCTCGCCGACGCCATAGGCGAAGCCGCAGGCATAGACGCGTTCCACCCAGCCCTTGAGGATGGCCGGCAAGGAAAACCACCACAGCGGAAATTGCAGGATCAGCACATCGGCCCACAGCAACTTGGCCTGCTCGGCGGCGATATCCGCCGGTTGCTGGCCGGCGGCATAGGCCTGCCGGGAATCCAGGACCGCATCGAAGCGCGCCCCAGGCGCCAGGTGTGGCGCGTCCGCCGCATCCAGGGTGGCCTTCCAGTGCAGGGCATAGAGATCGGAGACCTGGACCTCATGGCCGGCCGCCTGCAGATGGGCCACGGCGAAGTCGCGCAGCGCACCGTTGAGCGATCGGGGTTCGGGATGGGCGTAGACCAGCAGGACCTTCATGGCACGTACCTCTCGATGGAAAGGTGGCCAGGCTAGGTGACGGCGGAGTTATGCTGGAAATGAATTACCGAAACAGTAGCCATTGCCATGCACAATAGCTTGCGCCGCCTTGATCTCAATCTGCTGGTGACTCTCGACGCCCTCCTGGTGGAACTCAACGTCACCCGCGCCGCGCGCCGCCTGAATCTGGCGCAGCCCACCGTCAGCCTGCAGCTGGGCCGGCTGCGCCAACTGCTGGACGATCCCCTGCTGCTACCTGGGCCGCGCGGCATGCGACCCACGGCGCGCGCGGCGGCGCTGCGTGAACCCTTGCGCCAGGCGCTGGCCGCCCTGGACGAGGCCCTGGCACCGGCCGCCCCCTTCGAACCGGCTCGCGCCGAGCGAACCTGGCGCATCGCCGCCAGCGACCACAGTGCCACCACCCTGCTCACCCCGCTGCTGGCCGACCTGCGCCAGCAGGCGCCCGGTATCCGCCTGGCGCTGCTGGACAAGAAGCCGGCGTTGCTCGCCGAACAACTGGAGGGGGATCGCCTGGACCTGGCGCTGGACGTGGCTGATACCGCCGCAGCGGGTCTGCGTCAGCGGCTGCTGTTCACCGAACACTATCTGCTGGCGGGTCGGCGCGGTCATCCGGTGCTGCAGCAACCTGTGTCCCTGGAAACCTTCTGCCAACTGGAGCAGGCGCTGGTCTCGCCGAGCGGTGGCGGCTTCGCCAGCGTCACTGACCGGTTGCTGGCGGAACAGGGCCGCGAACGGCGGGTAGTGCTGTCAGTGCCCCACTTCGCCACCCTGGCCAGTGTCCTCCTGGTCAGCGATCTGGTGGCCCTGCTGCCTGCCCAGATCGCCCTGAACCATCCCGGCCTGCAGGTCCAGCCGCCACCCCTGGCCATCCCGGGCTTCGACATGCTGCTGCTCTGGCCCGAACGCCTGCACCGCGATCCAGCCCATGCCTGGCTGCGCGAACGTATCGTCGCCAGCCTCGTGAGCCAAACGCCGGCCTGACCAATCGACTCTCTGCATGGAGGGCATACAGCGGCTTGGCTGTTCGCCCCGGCCCTGGCCCGGCATCCTTGGTCACCTCGTACGAACGCCGCACGACTGCCCGCAGTCGCATGCTTCGTCACCGTCCCTTCCGGAGCCCACCATGGCCAAGCTACGCCTCTTCACCTCGCCGTCCGCCTTTCCCAACCCGCAGCGGCTGCGGCTGTTCATCCAGGAAAAGGGCATCGCCGATCAATTCGAGGAGGTCATCCTGAAGATGGCGCCCGAAGGCGAGCAACGCCAGTGGCAGCATCTCAAGCGCAATCCCTGGGGCGAGACGCCGACCCTGGAACTCGCCGAAGGCGGCTACCTGGCCGAGAGCGCGGCCATCGCCCGCTATCTGGACAACAGCTATCCCGGACGCAAGGTAATGGGCGAAACGCCGCTGGAGCAGGGCCAGGACGCCATGTGGAACGACCGCATCTTCGTCCATGTGCTCTATCGCGTCGTGACCATGTTCCATGTGCAGCACGAAGGCCTCGGCCACAAGCTGGAGCTGACCCACAATCCGCAGTGGGGCGAGCATTGCCGCAAGGAAGCCCTGATGCACGCGGCGCTGGTCGATCGGCACCTGGCCGATGGTCGCGAGTGGCTGCTGGGCGGCGCGGCGCCGACCTTTGCCGACATCACCCTGTGCACCGCCATCGCCTTCTCCAAGTACCCCACCAACCAGACGCCGCTGGACGAGCGCTTCGAGCACCTGGCGGCCTTCTGGGCGCGCTGGCAGCAGCGCGACAGCTTCCGCGCGGCCTATGCCGACGGCAACAGCGGACTGGACGAACTGGTGGCCCTGGCGCGCGGCTGATTCCGTTCAAACCGCCGCTCTGCCTGGGTCGAGGCCCCGTAGCGTGGAAAACGGCGCAGCCTTTTCCACTGGACTGACAGCTCATCCCGGCCCTCTCTCCTGGGAGAGCGCCGGGATGAGGGTCGCACGCCCGCCTCGCTAGCCCAGCCGCTCGCGCAACACCGCCAGGGCCACCTCCGGCCCACCGATGACGATGCTGGCCGGTACCGCCAGCATCAGGTTCAGCGGCAGGCCGAATTCCTCCAGTGTCCAGCCGTCACGATCCAGCAGCCCCTTGCCTACCCAGTCGGGATGGCGGGCGCGAATCCGTTCGGCCAGGCTGCCCGCCTCCGGGACATAGCCCACCACCGGCTTGCCCAGCGCCACGGCATAGCCCACCTCGAAGCAGGTACCGCTGTCGGGCTCGGCGCCGCGAAAGAAATCCAGGCTGGCCAGGACGCCATCCGCCTGCTCGATCAGCGCCAGATTCGCCCGATAGATCCAGGCGGCCTGCTCCCCTGGTTCGGTCAGCCCCGGGGGAAGGGCGTTGTCCAGCGGAAACAGCCCCGTGCAGCCGTGACGGGCACACAGCGCCTTGAGCGCCTCGCCTTGGGCGACGGCATCGGGCCGGAAGACCTCGGGACCGGCAAGATAGATACGGGTTGGCATGGCAGGACCTCGCGAAAATGGCCAGTGTAGAGGGTGGGCGATACCCCGTCTGCCTGACGAGGTTTCCTGGCCGCCCTGCCACTCGTGCTGCCGGCATGACCGTTTACGCAATAACCAATCCGCCCGGCCTCGGCTGTATACGTTTTGAAAGCTAGACCTTTTAACATCGACGCACCTTGAGAGCCTGAATCCTCCGCTGTCCGGAATCGGCTCGCCTCCTGGGCATGCTCGCTTCGGTGTCGCCTGATGTCTGGCCGTTTTCTGCTGACCGCTCATCTCAATCGACTGATCAATGCCTTGCTGGTGGTGACCTCGCTCGCCACCGCCTGCGGCATGGCCTTGCTCGTCCAGCAGGCCCATGAGAATTCGACGAGCATGGACCTGACCCGTGACCAGTTGCCGGTCTACGAAGAGGCACTGGGGTTGGTGCAAGCCATCTCCGCCGAGCGTGGCCCGACCAATGCCCTGCTCGGCGGTCGCGGCGGCGATAGCCATGAGCTGGCGCGCGCCCGGGTCCTGAGCGATCAGCGCTTCGCCCGGCTACAGGTGCTGTTGCAGGACTGCCGGCAATGCAGCGTGACCGCCGAGCAGGCGGCAAACGGCTATCAGACGCTGCTGCAGGCCCGTGCCCGGGTCGACCAGCGCCTCCGGGGGACGCCGGACGATCCCGCGTCCCAGGACATCGCCAGCGTGGTCCAGGGCATGTTCCGCGCCCTCGACAGCAACTTCATCACCGCCGACCTCACCCTGCACGACCTCATCCAGCGCAGCCCGGCCGTGGCCATCTACCTGGTCAATGCCAAGCTGGCCGCCCGCCTGCGCGACACCGCCGGACGCCTGGGCTCGCTGCTGACCCCGGCGCTGCAGGCGCAGCGCCTGCCCAGCGGGGCGGAACAGGTCCAGTTGCTGCATACCCAGGGCCGTATCAACCAGCTGATGGATCTCCTGCGCAGCAACCTCAACCTGGCCCCCAGCCGTCCCGAGCACGACCGCTTCGTGCAGGTGCAGGAGCGCTATCTGGGCGAAGGCCTGGACTGGTACCACCAGACCCTCGCCGCCCTGGCGACCGGCACGGCGCCCACTGCGGCCAGCTTCGCCCAGGGCTATGTCCCGACCATGGTCAGCATCCTGGAGTTGCGCGACGAGATGCTGAGTCTGGCCCATGACGAAGCCGATGCCCTGGCGCGCGAAGCCCAGCTGCGGCTGTGGCTGACCATCGCCGCGGCGGTGGGCATCCTGCTGGCGCTGGGTACCGGTCTGCTGTTGCTCAAGCAGCGCCTGCTGACGCCGCTGCTGGCCAATACCCAGCGCCTGCTCAGCCTCAGCCGGCGCGCCCGCCCGCTCGGGACGGTGGCCGAAGACGACCCGCGCAGCCTGTTCGCCGCCTTCGCCCAGCTGGAGGACGAGCTGCTGCAGGCCGACCGGCTGCGTGAGGAGCGTGATGCCCTGATCGCCGAACTGGGGGTCCGCGCCGAGACCGACTACCTGACCGGCCTGGCCAATCGCCGCGCCTTCGAACGCGAGCTGGCGCAGGGGGTGACCCGCACCGCCGGGCAGTTGGCGGCGATCGCCTTCGATATCGACCACTTCAAGCGCATCAACGACACCTACGGGCACGCCGCCGGCGATCTGCTGCTGCAGCAACTGGCGCAGCGCTGCCGCGAGCTGCTGCGTCCCGGTGATCGCATCGCCCGGATCGGTGGCGAGGAATTCGCCGTGCTCGCCGATGTGGCCCAGCCGACCGACGCCCTGGCACTGGCCGAACGCCTGCGCTGCGGCATCGCCGAGGTGCCCTTCGCCGTCGGCCCGACCGAGGCGCTGCCGGTCACCGCCAGCTTCGGCGTGGCGGTGACGCCGCGGCTGGCGGAAGGCGTCCCGGTCCGCCTGCTGGCCCAGGCCGATGCCGCCCTCTACCGGGCCAAGCATCGCGGGCGCAATTGCAGCGAGATCGCCGAACCCGGCTAGACCGGCAGCGCCAGCGACCGCGGCAGCGCTTCGTCGAGCAGCCGGCAGGCGGCCTCGCCGACGCGCCGCACGCCCTCCTCAATCCCGGGACGCTGGGCCTGGGCATAGTTCAGGCGCAGGCAGTTACGGTACTTGCCCGAGGCGGAAAAGATGCTGCCGCAGGCGATCTGCACGCTCTGGGCGAGCAGTTCGCGATTGAGTCGATGGCTGTCGCAGGCCTCGGGCAACTCGACCCACAGCAGGAAGCTGCCCTGGGGCTGGCTGACCCGGGTACCCGCGGGAAAGTAGCGCTGCACCCAGGCACTCATCAGGTCGCGATTGCGCTGGTACTGGGCGCGCATGCGCCGGACGTGCACGGTGTAGTGGCCGGCGGCGATGAATTCGGCGATGGCCAGCTGCGGCTGGGGGGCGGTGCAACCGGTACCTATGTACTTGAGGTGCAGGATGCGCTCGGCATAGCGCCCGGGCGCCACCCAGCCAACCCGGAGACCGGGCGCCAGGGTCTTGGAAAAGGAACTGCAGAGGATTACCCGATCGTCTTCGTCGAAGGACTTGAGCGCTCGCGCCCGCGGATAGCCATAGAGCAGATCGCCATAGACATCGTCTTCGATGACGGCCAGGTCGTGCTTGCGCGCCAGAGCCACCAGCTGGCGCTTATTCGCCTCGGGCATGCAGTAGCCCAGGGGATTGTTGCAACTGGGGGTGAGCTGGATGGCCCGTACCGGCCATTGTTCCAGGGCCAGTTCCAGCGCCGGCAGGCTGATGCCGGTGCGCGGATCGGTAGGGATCTCTAGTGCCTTGAGGCCCTGGCCCTTGAGGGTCTGCATCACCCCGTGAAAGGTCGGCGAATCCACCGCGACGATGTCGCCCTCCTGGCAGGTGGCGCGCAAGGCCGTGGCCAGAGCCTCGTGGGCGCCACTGGTGATGACGATGTCATCGGCAGTGAGCACGCAGCCGGCATCCAGCTGCAGCCGGGCCACCTGTTCGCGCAAGGCCGCCACGCCCTGGATGCTGTCGTAGGACAGCCCGGCATTGCCTGGCCGCCGCGCCAGGCGCGCCATGCCGGCCAGCAAGGGGGCCAGGGTCGGCGCCTCGGTATCCGGCAGGCCGCGGCCGAGTTGCACCCGTACCGAATCCGGAGTGGAGGTCATCAGCTCGCGCACCGGCTCCCAGCCGGACACCTCCACCGGCCAGCGCGCCGGGCGGGTCACCCGCGGCAACTCAATGACGCGTCTTTCCAGGCGGACGAAATAGCCGGACTTGGGCCGTGGCTCCACCAGCCCGCGGTCCTCCAGCAGCCGATAGGCCTGCTGCACCGTGGCCAGACTGACCCCGTGCTCCTGGGCCAGGGCGCGCACCGACGGCAGGCGCTCGCCCGGTCGATAGAGACCCTGTTCGATACGACGGCCGAGGGCATCGGCCAGCAGCTGATAGCGATTCATGTTCGGACTATAGCGGCGCAGGCGGGGATGGCGCGCCATACAGATGGCCATGCCCTGCACCATACAGCTGAGCGCTGTAAGGCGGCTGTATGGCGGACAACCCATCGGCCTGGGTCTGCCCCTGACCGTAGCGGCGGCGGAGCATGGAGACAGCCCAGGAGAGACGCCATGCCCAGAGACCCCAGCCTTCACGATCAGACCCGTGCCAGCGGCTGCTGGCTGCTGTTCCAGCGCCAGCTGACCACCCGCCGCAGCCTGCCGGACCTTACCGACCGGGAACTGGCCGATATCGGCCTGGATCGCCATACCGCCCTGCACGAGGCTCAGCGCCCCTGGTGGCGGCTGCTGCTGCAGGCCTGGCGTCAGTCCGGCAGACGCGACAGCCGCGCCGCCCAGTCCGCCACCGGTGCCGGCGACTCCGGGTGCCAGAGTCTGCGCCAGACCACCGCCAGCTGTTCGCGACCGCCGCGTTCGCGCGGCCACAGCGAGGGTTCGGCGACCAGTCGCCAACCGCTGGCCTCGCGCTGAGCCAGGGCGAAACGGAAACTGTGGTAGCCGGTGGCGCCCAGGCGCAGATCGGTCACCACCAGGTCATCGCCCAGGCGGTCATAGCGCAGCCAGTCGTCGGTGAACCAGCGCAGTCGCTGTTCGGCCGGCGAGTCGGCGAGGATCGGCGCCAGTTCGCCCCCGCGTGGCAGCGGGACCAAGGCTGGCGGGCGGTCGTCAAACAGCCCCACCCAGGTTTCCCGGTAGCGTTCGGGGCCGTCGTCCACCATGACCCGCCAGAGCAGGCTGGTGAAGGGCAGTGGCGCGCTGAACAGGCGGGCATCCGCCTGCCCCTGGGCCGCCAGCGCCTGGCGCACCTGGCGCTCGGCGGAATATTTGGCCACCAGGGTCCAGCCCAGATAGGCCGTGGAGAGCAGCAGGGCCACCACGGCCAGCCGAGGGGTTCTGCCCCGGGGGCCAACCACCAGGCCAGCAAGTACCGCCACCAGCAACGGCAGGGTATAGAGCGGATCGATGATGAAGACGCTGGACCAGGCTATCGGGGTGGTCGGCAGCGGCCAGAACAGCTGGGTCCCATAGGTGGTGAAGGCATCCAGCAAGGGATGAGTAATGAGCACCAGCCAGAGCGTCAGGAACAAGCGTGCCTGGCTGTAACCCGGATCGCGCCAGCGGCCGCAGATCCCCGTCAGCAGCAGGGCCAGTCCGGTCAGCACGAACAGCGAATGGCTGAAGCCACGGTGGTAGGTCATCTCCTTGACGGCATCGCCGTAGTCGATGACCACATCGAGATCCGGCAGGGTGGCCAGGGCGGCGCCATAGAGGATCGCGCGCCGACCCTGCCAGCGACCCAGCAGTGCGGTCTGGACGGTAGCGCCGAGCACGGCCTGGGTCAGCGAATCCACCGGTCAGATCTCCCGGGCGAAGTCGAGCATCAGCCGCGCCAGGGCCTGGGGCGTCTGCAGCGGCATCAGGTGGCCGGCACCGGGAATGACCTCCAGCCGGCTGTTGGGGAAGGGCGCCAGGGTGGTGCGGCGCTGTTCGTCCGGACCCGGCACCTGCTGGTCATCGGCGCCGCAGACCAGCAGCACCGGATAGTCCAGGGTCTCGATGCGGTCGCTCCAGTCCTCGCGACTGCCATGATCGACCCAGGCCCGCCAGGCCTGCAGATTCAGGCGCTGGGCATCGGCGATCACCACCTCGCGGATGGCATCGGGCAGACGATGGGCGCTGGATTCGTCGACAAAGGCCTCGGCCTCCGCCCGGCTCTTGCCATAGGCGCGCTGGGCATCGCGATCCGCCTCGCTCATGGGCTGCGGCCCGGGCGGCGAAGGCGCCACCAGGATCAGCCCCAGCAGATATTCCGGTCGCCGCGCCGCCAGCACCACGGCCACCTTGCCGGTCATCGAATGGCCGACCAGGATGCAACGCGTGAGGCCCAGGGCGCGGATGCTGGCATCCACCTGGTCGGCCATCTCGGCAACGCTGTAGCCCTCGACCGCGGCGGCATCGCCGAAGCCCGGCGTATTGAGGGCCACGCAACGGTGTTCGCCATCCAGGTAGGGCGCGGTGGGAAACCAGGTACGGTGCGAGCCGCCGAGAAAGTGCATGAGCACGAAGGTGGGCGAGCCGCTGCCCTGCTGACTGTGGGGAAGCATGGGAAATCCTCGGTGCTGGGCTGAAGGCGGATACGTCTCAGATGGAGGGGTAAGCATCGCGCTAAGTTCCGCTTCGCTGAAGACCCGGCAACCCGGGCCGCGCTGGCCGGTCTCACCCAGAACCGCATCCTTTCCGGAGTCCACCATGGCCGATCTGTCGCGCTTCCCCATCACCCACCGCTGGCCCGCCCGGCATCCCGAGCGCCTGCAACTCTATTCGCTGCCCACGCCCAATGGCGTCAAGGTGGCCATCCTGCTGGAAGAGCTCGGCCTGCCCTACGAGGTGCATCGCATCGACTTCGGCCAGGACGACCAGCACACTGCGGAATTCCTCTCCCTGAGCCCCAACAACAAGATCCCCGCCCTCCTCGATCCCGACGGCCCCGGTGGCGAACCCCTGGGGCTGTTCGAATCCGCGCCATCCTGCTCTATCTCGCGGAAAAGACCGGCCGCCTGCTGCCCGAGGACCCGGCGCAGCGCTACCAGGCCGTCCAGTGGCTGATGTTCCAGATGGGTGGCATCGGCCCCATGTTCGGCCAGCTCGGCTTCTTCACCAAGTTCGCCGGCAAGGACATCGAAGATAAGCGCCCCCGCGACCGCTACGTGACCGAGGCCCGGCGCCTGCTCGGCGTGCTGGAGGGTCAGCTCAGGGGCCGCGCCTGGATCCTGGGCGAGGACTACAGCCTCGTCGACATCGCCACCTTCCCCTGGATCCGCGCCCTGCTGGAGGTCTACCAGGTGGCTGACCTGATCGGCTTCCAAGACTTCCCCGAGGTCCGTCGCGCCCTCGACGCCTTCCTCGCCCGCCCGGCGGTGCAACGCGGCCTGCAGATCCCGGCAGCGCCCTGATGCCGGGCGACGTTGAACGGCGGCTGCCTCGGAAGGCGCTGGCGGAACGTCCGGCCTTCAGGTGCTCGCCGGCCGCCCCGGCCCTAGCGCAACTGACTGTCCTTGCTCGCCCGCCGGTTGTAGCCGCCGGCGCGCTGGTCTTCGGCGTCCTGCTCGGACTGGCAGCGGATGCACAGGTGCACCCCCGGGACCGCCTGGCGGCGCGCCTCGGGGATGGCGTCGCCGCACTCCTCGCAATGGGTGAGGCTCGCGCCTCGGTGCAGACGGCTGCGGGCGCGTTGCACCGCATCGTCCACCGTGCTGTCGATCTGTTCCTGAACCGCGCCGTCTCCGGCCCAACCATTGGCCATGGCTGATCTCCCACTGCATTACCCTGATAGCCATTGGAAGCGCGGTTCGCGCAGTTGTTCGCTGGCGACCGACATCCGCTCGTCGTGGCAGCGCCTGCCGTGGCTGCTGATGCTGGGCATGGCGCTGACGGGCTGTGCCAGCCGCGACCTGCTGCGCCAGGTCACGACCGGGCTCTGCGTGCCCAATACCCGGCTCACCGGCCTGGCCACCCCCTGTCGCCAGGTGGTCAAGGACCCCGGCTTCGCCGTGCTGCGCGCGCCGGGTGAGCGACAGCATTTCATCCTGGTGCCGCTGCGGCCCCTGCGCGGACTGGAGAGTCCGGCGCTCTGGCAGTCCGGCCAACCCAACTGGTTCGGTCTGGCCTGGCGCCAGCGCTGGTACCTGAGCGCCTGGGGCCAGGCGCCGGTGGCGGACGAGCGGATCGCCCTCGTTCTCAATGCCCCCAGCGGGCGCAGCCAGGATCAGCTGCATGTGCACCTGGCCTGCCTGCGGCCCGAGGTGCGCGCGCAGCTCTCGCCACTGGCGCCCGCGCTGGACGAACACTGGCGCGCGCTGCCCATGGCGCTGGCGGGCAGTCGTTATCAGGCGCGGCGGCTGAGCGAAGCCCAGTTGCTGGCCGCGGATTTCTTCCAGGCCCTGGCCAGCCAGCCGCCCTACCCGCTGCCGGACCCACGGCTGTCGCTGGCGGTGGTGGCGCTGCCGAGCCGGGACGCCAGCCGCCAGTTCCTGCTGCTGGCCGGCCGCGCGGGCAGCCAGCCGGGTGACCAGGGTTCCGCCGAGCGGCTGCTGGCGGCGGACTGCCAGGGAACGACCGGGGCCCCGGCGACTCAATAGCGCCAGCGCGCCAGGAGGCCCCATGCCGCAGGAATTCCAAGAACTCTTCGACTTCATCGATCAGCTGCTCGCCTGGTCCGACTTCTATCTCAAGTCCGGCCTGCTGCTCTGCGGGGTGGGCATGCTGGCTGGCGCCATCGCCTGGAAACACTGGTGGGGCAAGGCGCTGGCCTTCGGCTGCGCCGGCCTGGGCGCACTCGCGGCCCTGAGTCTGGATCTGTTGCAGCGCCTCTGAAGCGCCGCCGGCAAGATCCTGAATGACCTGGCAGCTTTCGCCTGCCTCCGCATGGCGGCAAGATGACACTGGCCGTCGCTTTCCGCCGCCAAAGCTTGAACTGCTTCACCGTCTCGAACAGCGAGCGCTACGGGTTGGCGGATAGAGCGCGGCAGCTTGCTAGGGTACTGCCCCACAATAATCCGGCTTGTTTACCACGGCCTTCATCTTTTCAGCTCATGCATAAAGACCCGATCATGCCCATGTCCCCATCTCGCCTGCTGTCCCGCCTCCCGCATCTCGGCCTCTGCCTGGCCGCCTCCCTCGCTTCCCTGGCCGGTACCGCCGTGGCCCAGGAAGGCACTGCACGCTGGGTCAGCGACAGCCTGACCACCTATGTCCGCAGTGGTCCCACCGATGGCTATCGCATCGTCGGCACCCTCAAGTCCGGGCAGAAGGTCGAGCTGATCAGCACCCAGGGCGACTACAGCCAGGTGCGCGGCGAAGGCGGCAGCACCGTCTGGATCCCCAATGCCGACCTGCAGGCCAAGCCCGGCCAGGCCGAGCGCCTGCCGCAGCTGGAACAGCAGGTGGCCGAGTTGAGCGGCCAGCTCAAGACCATCGACGACAGCTGGAAGAATCGCGTCCAGGGCATGCAGGAGACCCTGGATTCGCGCAAGAAGCAGATCGACGAACTGGAGAGCCGCCGCAAGGATCTCGACGCCCAGCTCACCCAGGCCCAGTCGGAATTGCGCAGCACCCAGGCCAAGCTCGGCAACGAGAACAAGCAGGCGCTGATGCAGTACATGGTCTACGGCGGCAGCATTGCCGGCGCCGGCCTGCTGGCCGGCCTGATCCTGCCGTCCATGACGCGGGGTCGCAAGAAGAACGACCGCTGGTTCTAGACGTCGGCTACCAGCCGTCCTCACGGCGGGGTGGAACCCGGGGTCGCGGCGCGTGCCTTAAAAAGGCACCGCTTCTGCTACCGTGGCCCGACGCCTCCCGTCCAGACGAGCCCCCATGCACGACACCCCGCGCGTTCGCATCCAGCAGGTCGAGACCCTTTCCGCCGACTGGGGCCTGCTGAAAAAGACCTCCTTCGACTACCTGCGCCGCGACGGCAGCTGGCAACGCCAGACCCGCGAGACCTACGACCGCGGCAATGGCGCCACCATCCTGCTGTATGACCGCGAACGGCGCACCGTGCTGCTGATCCGCCAGTTCCGCCTGCCGACCCTGGGCAACGGCCTGGCCGATGGCCTGCTGGTGGAGACCCCCGCCGGCCTGCTCGATGCGGCCGCCCCGGAAGAGCGCATCAAGGCCGAAGTCGAGGAAGAGACCGGCTATCGCCTGGACAACGTCCAGCACCTGTTCGACGCCTTCATGAGTCCCGGCTCGGTGACCGAGTTGCTGCACTTCTTTGCCGCTGAATACCGCGCCGACCAGCGCATCGCCGACGGCGGTGGCCTGCACGAGGAAGGCGAGGACATCGAGCTGCTGGAATTGCCCTTCGACGAGGCCCTGGCCATGGCCCGTGACGGTCGGCTGCTGGATGGCAAGACCATCATGCTGTTGCAGTACGCCGCCCTCTACCTGCTGTCGCGCTAGCCCATGGAACCGATCCGCAACCGTATCGAGCGGCAGGTGATGAGCCTCACCGGACTGTCACTGGGCGAAGTCGACTACGAGCAGCCGCCGGGCGATCCAGGGCTGTTCGGGCCTGGCAGCGTCCCCTGGCGGGTACACAGCGACTTCACCTGCATGCTGATCGGCGGTATCGCCGCCCTGCTCATGCAGACCCTGCACCCGCTGGCCCTGGCCGGGGTCTGGGACCATTCGAAGTTTCGCGAAGACATGCTCGGCCGCCTGCGCCGCACCGGCCAGTTCATCGCCGCCACCACCTTCGGCAGCCGCGGCGATGCCGAGCGGCTGATCGTCCGGGTCCAGGCCATCCACCGGCATATCCGCGGCCAGGCCGCCGACGGTCGCCCCTACAGCGCCGAAGACCCGGCGCTGCTGACCTGGGTCCATGTGGCCGAGGTCAGTCATTTCCTGGCGGCCTATCTGCGCTATTTCGATCCCCAGCTGCCGGGGGCCGAACAGGATCGCTACTACGCCGAGATCGCCCTGGTCGCCGAACGCCTGGGCGCGACCGACGTGCCCCGCTCGCGAGCGGAGATCGCCGCCTACTACCAGGCGATCCGCCCCCAACTGGTCTGCGACGAACGCAGCCGCGAGGTCTGCAAGGTGCTGCTGCAGGCGCCCGCGCCCAGCACCCTGGCCAAGCCCTTCGGGGCGCTGATGATGCAGGCCGGCATCGACCTGCTGCCCGACTGGGCCAGTGCGGAGCTGGGTTTCCACCAGGGTCCGCTGCAACGGCAGCTGATTCGCACCGGTATCGGCGCCACCGCCCCGGTGCTGCGCTGGGCCGTCCGCAACGGCTCTTCCCATCGCGCCAGACGGCGGATGGGGATCGACGGTCAGTCTTCGCCGTGATCGCGGGCATGACAGTGCGCCGGGGCGACCACTCTTACGCAGGCTGATAGAGACGAACACCTGCTCGGATAGCCCCTTCTCCCCTTGGGAGAGGGTTGGGGTGAGGGCGCGCCTCGCGGCGAAGTCCCAGTGGAAAAGGCTGCGCCGTTTTCCACGCTACGGCGCTACCACTCACCTGAGACAGGCCCGCGGCCATGCCGGTGCGCTGTATCGACCACTCCTACAGGTATCCAATCTATCCGTAGGAGCGGCCCACGGCCGCGATAAAGCCCCTGCCGAAAGATGTAACCAGGATGCGAAGGGGCCAACTCGCCCCTACAGCATCCGCACCTTGATCGACCGGCCCTTGATCCTGCCCTCGCTCAGCCGCTGCAGCGCCTGGCGGGCAATATCGCGCTCCACGGCGACGAAGGCCTGGTTGTCGAACAGGGTGATCTTGCCGATCTTGGCGCCGGGCAGGCCGGCGTCGCCGGTCAGGGCGCCGAGGATGTCGCCGGGGCGCAGCTTGTCCTTCTTGCCCGCCGCCAGGGCCAGGGTGTGCATGGTCGGCACCAGCGGCTCCGGGGTGTCGCGCAGGGCGCCGAGGGGCTGCCAGTCCAGCGGCGAGCCCTGCTGAGCCTCGATGGCCTGGGCGCAGCTGGCCTCGGCCGGCGCCACCAGCGACAGCGCCAGGCCCTGCTCTCCCGCCCGCCCGCTGCGGCCGATGCGATGCACGTGCACCGCCGGATCGCGGGACAGCTCCACGTTGATCACGGCTTCCAGGCCGGCGACGTCGATGCCGCGGGCCGCCACGTCGGTGGCCACCAGCACGCAGAGACTGCGGTTGGCGAACATCGCCAGCACCTGATCGCGCTCGCGCTGCTCCAGATCGCCATGCAGGGCAGCCGCGGAGATGCGCTGGGCATGCAGCGCCTGGACCACCTCCTGGCACTGCTGGCGGGTCTGGCAGAAGGCCACGGCGCTGGCCGGGCGGTGGTGCCGGAGCAGGCGCACCACGGCGGCGAGGCGGTCCTGGGCGGCGATCTCGTAGAAGCGCTGGCGGATCTGGGTCTCGCTGTGCTGACTCTCGACGCTGATGCGCAGCGGCGCGCGCAGATAGTCCTGGGCCAGGCGCTCGATGCCTTCCGGATAGGTCGCCGAGAACAGCAGCGTCTGCCGCCGTGCCGGGGTCTGGCTGAGGATGTCGGCGATGGCCTCGATGAAGCCCATGTCGAGCATGCGATCGGCTTCATCGAGCACCGCGACATTGAGCCCATCCAGCACCAGGGTGCCCTTGCGCAGGTGCTCCTGCACCCGACCCGGGGTGCCGACGATCACCTGGGCGCCATGCTCCAGGGAGGCGATCTGCGGCCCCAGCGGCATGCCGCCGCACAGGGTCAGGATCTTCAGGTTGGGCGTGGTGCGCGCCAGGCGACGCAGTTCGCGGGCCACCTGATCCGCCAGTTCGCGGGTCGGACAGAGGACCAGCGCCTGACAGCCGAAGTAGCGTGGATTGAGTCCCGTCAGCAAGCCGATGCCAAAGGCCGCCGTCTTGCCCGAACCGGTCTTGGCCTGGGCGATGAGATCCTGGCCCTTGAGGATGATGGGCAGGCTGGCCGCCTGGATGGGCGTCATGCTCAGGTAGCCGAGTTCGGCCAGATTGGCCTGCATGGCCTCGGCCAGTGGCAGGGAAGCGAAGGATGAGGGCACGGGAGTCCTGTGAAACGGCTGGTAAAGGTTTACCAGTTTAGCAGAAGGGTACCCAGGCTCCGGTGAATGGACGCTGGATGAGGGGCTACCTATGCTAAGGGGTACGACAACTCAAGGAAGCTTCACCATGTTCGACCGGCCTGTGCTCTATACCCACCCCATGTCGCGCGGACGCATCGTGCGCTGGCTGCTGGAGGAGCTCGGACAACCCTACGAGGTGCAGCGGGTCGACTACGGGCCGGCGATGAAATCCCCGGCCTATCGCGCCATCAATCCCATGGGCAAGGTGCCGGCGCTGCGCCATGGCGCCGCCGTGGTGACCGAGACCGCCGCCATCTGCGCCTATCTCGCCGACGCCTTTCCCGCCGCGGGGCTCGCGCCACCGCTGAGCAATCCGGCGCGCGGTGCCTACTACCGCTGGCTGTTCTTCGCCGCCGGTCCGCTGGAAGCCGCCACCACCAACCAGGCGCTGGGCGTCGTCCCGCCCGAGGACCCGCAGAAGCGCGGCGCGGTGGGCTATGGCAGCCTTGCCGAGGTGCTCGACACCCTCGACGCCGCCCTGGCCCCAGGTGAATACCTGGTGGACGACCGCTTCACCGCCGCCGATTTCTATGTCGGCGCCCACCTCGCCTGGGGCATGGCCTTTGGCACCGTCGAGAAACGTCCGCACTTCGAGCGCTATGTCGCCGGGCTGGTAAGCCGTCCGGCCGCGGTACGCGCCCGCGAACTCGACGACGCCGAGCTCGCCACCCTCAACTAGTACCGCGGCTACAGCTCCACCGGTCCACGCGGATGGTGCAACGGGCAGCCGTTGCGTTCGCTGCGGAACTGCGACGACATCTCGTAGGCTGGCTGCCGCGACCTCATGATGCCGCCCAGCGGGCGATGCGCGGCCAGACCGTGCCAGGGGCTGAACACCATGCCGTCGTCCACCTCGCGCGAGCGCGCCTCGTTCCAGGCCGGTTGCGGCTGGACCTCCAGGCGCGCCACGGTCACATAGGGACTGAGATCTTCCGGCCACACCACCGAGGCATCCTCGATGGGCGTCTGCTCGATATCGACGCCCAGCTGCACGCGGATCTCCCAGACGCCGCCGTGCCGGACGAAATGGGCATTGACCGCCTCGCGCAGGCCGTCGGGCTTGCCGTTGACCTCGACCGGGGCATCGGTCAGGGCGGTCAGCTCCGGCGCCACCGGGACCACGCTGAGCTTGGCGAAATAGGGACCATAGAGAAAGGGCACCATGGTGTAGAAGGTTTCGCCGAGCGGATGGGTCTCCGGGTGGCCCCCCAGGCTCTTCAGCGTCGGACTCTCGCCGCCAAGGGCTTCCACCACCTTCTCGGTACCCCGCAGCACCGCCGAGGCCATCTTCTTCAGGCCCTCGCCGCGGTCGGTGGTCTTGGCCAGCAGCTTGAGCGTCTTGAGAAAGGTCTTGGGATCCGGCGCGGTAAAGGCCGGGGCGTTCTGCATGACGAAATCCTGGGTCACCTGCCCTTCGCTACCGGGCAGGCGCTCGCCCGGCACGTCGATCAGCTTGAGCGCCAGGCCCCGCGGGGTGGAGACGCTATCGGCCAGGATATCGCCCGGATTGGTCGAGAATCTGAGCACCGCGGCATAGCTGCCCGGTACGGCAAAGGCGCCCTGGGCATAGGCCGGCGGCAGGCCGTCCAGCACCCGCACCTGGCCGGTGAGCAGACCATGACTCTTGGCATGCACGCTGCGGATGGCATGGCCACCATTGGCGTAGGTGGTCTCGGTGATGTCTCTCATGGCCGCCACCATCTCGCGAACGGTGTCGGCTTCATCATCCGGCACCTGTTCGAAGGCGGGCTGGAACGGCAACGGATGGACAGCGGTAGGCGTGGTCATCATGGGAATCCTCGGGCGCCGTCATTCGAAGGAGACGGTCAGCCAATAGACCGCTATCGCGCTAACGACGTTCGTTCCCTGGCCACCTGGCCGACACGAGGTCGCTGTCGACAGCTGCTCGGGAACGGCCCCGCCCAGAGGGGTTCGATATCTTCACACTAACCCCGGAGAGCCACCATGAGCGACGCCGACCAGAAGACCTACGACAACCCCAGCAACACCCCGCCGCCTGAAGAACTGCCCTATGCGGACATGGAGCCGGAAGAGTTTCCGGACGATCTGGACGTGGCCGGCGCGACCGAATCGGGCACCCCTGGCTAACCGGCGCCCTGAGCCGCGGACGACAGCCTGAGCGGCGTCCGCGACACTTTGTGACCGGCCGGTTTGACGGGGACCCGAGGCCCCGCGAAGATGGGCGGGCGTCTACCGCGTCGAGTCCCCCATGCTTTCCACCAAGGTTCCCCTGCTTCTGCGCAGCCTGATCGGTCGGCTGGTGCGTATCGCCATCGCCTCCGGCGTCACCTACCAGACTTTCGATCGCCTGCTGCGCCAGACCTACTTCGAGGTCGCCCAGGATTTCGAACCGCTGCGCGACAAGCCCAATTCCGACAGCCGCATCTCGGTACTGACCGGCCTGCCGCGCCGCGAGGTCCGCGCCCTGCGCGAGGCCAGCCCGGAACGCCCCCCCTGCACGCCCAGCCTGGAATGGCAGGTGCTCAGCGCCTGGACCTCGCGGCTGGATCTGCTCGATGCCGAGGGCAACCTGCGCCCCCTCCCCCGCACCCAGCGCCGCGGCGGCGAACAGAGTTTCGACGCCCTGGTCGCCAGCGTCGGCAGCGACGTCCGCGCCCGCACCGTGCTGGATGAATGGCTGCGCAAGGGGTACGCCCGCCTCGACGAGGAAGACCGCGTGGTGCTCACGCCCCGCTCGCTGCTGCGCGGCACCGAGAGCCAGGAAGGCGCAGGGCGGCTGCTGGCCCACTTCACCGGCGACCTGCTGGCCGGCTTCGAGCGCCTCTACCTGCAGGACCGCGCCGCGCCGGACTTCACCTTTCACGTGGTCTACGGCCACAACCTGACCCAGGACTCGACCCTGAGTCTCTATCGCACCGCCTACGACGAATCCATGCACCTGCTCAACCGCCTCAACCGCCTGGTGGTCGAACACGAAGCCCGCGACGCCGGCAAGCCCGACGCCACCCAGAGGGTCACCCTGGGCTTTGGCGGCTATCGCGTGGAACAGGACCGTGATGCCGGCCTGGTGCAGGGACGGGAGGATTAGCGCCAGCAGTCGGCGGCATTGCCGGAACCCTTGATCCCTTTCACGCCCTGGGCATTGAGGGTGAGATCGCCACACACCGTGTCGCGGGTCTGGGTACCACTGCGGGTAGCGGTCAGCAGATAGGGACCATTGCTGGCGTAGTCCGCGCTGTTGGCGGCATAGATGGCGGCACTCAACTGGTAGTAGCCGCTGGTCGAGGTCACCGTCTGGCTGCCCGCCGGCGTTCTGTTGTTGACGATGTTCAGATTGGCCACGCTGGTCGGATAGGCATTGTTCTGCGCATAGAAACGCTCCATCCGCGCTGCCGCCTCGTTGAGCAGGGCCTGGCCCTCGCTGCGGTTGGAGCGCAGTACGTAGTTCTGATAACTCGGATAGGCGATGGCCGCCAGGATGCCGACGATCGCCACGACGATCATCAGCTCGATCAGGGTAAAGCCTCGTGCTCGCATCGCTACCTCAGGGATCGGGATTCTGATTGGAGAAGGTGCGCCAGGTCTGGCGTTCGGATGGCTTGGCTAACGGCACGCTTCCAACGCCACCACCTCCTTGTGACCCATCGTTGCTGCCCGGCAGGAGGGTACCGCCCACACTGATAGGACCATCGCCATACACGAAGGCGTTCAGTCCGCTGAGCAGTCCGGCCATCTGCAGACGGGCGTAGCGGAGCTGGCTGCCCAGTTGCAGGTGATCGGTCCCGCCACCCGTGTAGGGATCCACTGCATAAAGATAGGTAACGGCGCCCGAATCGCAAGGATTGTCATTGGGCACCAGGGCCGCGGCGAGCAGGGTATCGGCCAGGTAGAGCGGCTTGGTGACGATCATCTCCCCCGTCGACGGCAGATTGAGGTACCAGCCGTACTTGCCGGTCCTGTTGCTGTCGCCATACCAGTCCACTGCGTTGGTGCTCAGGGTATTGGCCGTCGTGGTGATCGAAACCTGGGCCGTACTGGTATAGGTGAGTTGAGTGTCACTGCCCAGGGTCTGCACCTGCAGATTGGCCGTGGTCAGGGTCGGGGTGCTGTCGGCGGCCTTGCCTGCGGTCTGGCGATCCCAGATGCCATACAGGCTCATGGCCTTGCCGGTGACGGCGGTGGCATCGCCGGTCTCCAGGTACTTGCCGGTGCCAAAGAGCAGCAGATGGCCGATCCCCGAGGGATGCCGCAGCAGGCGCGGCGCCGCGGTGATGGCCTGGACCTGGTTGGCGTCGCCGATGGTGTAGCGGGACGCCCGGGCGCGATACAGGGGCGCACCGCCAAAGGCGACCTTGAAGGCGCTCGCGCTGGCATTGGCCTTGAGCTCGCTGCCGATCAGGTCGAAGCGCCAGAGGTTGCCATGCAGGTCGCCCGCGTAAACGTAGTCGGCGATCAGATCACCATCGACATCGGCCACCGTCGGCGCAGCCAGACCATTGGGGGTGGTCAGACCGTCCTTGGGCTCGGGCGTGAGCGCGGCGAGGCGCTTGCCGGTCATCACATCCAGCGCATAGAGCACCGCCTTGTCGTTGGCGCCGTTGTAGCCATTGGCCAGTAGCACTGCCCAGCTGCCGGTATGCAGCCGGGCAACTACCGGCTGGCTGTAGGTCAGGCCCAACTCGCCGAAATCCGCATCATTGGCGCTGCGCTCCCAAAGTACCTTGGGATCATTGGGATCGGTAATGTCGAGGGCGAACACTGCCCTGCCACCGCCACGGAGGGTACCGATCAGTACGGTGTGCCATTCTCCGTCGTAGACATCCTGCACCACTGGCGCGCCATCGACATAGAACTGATGGGTACTGCTGGTATAACTCGGATCAGTAAGCTTGTAGAGATTGGGGATGACCGCACTGGGGACGAAGGCAAAGGCCTCGTCGCCGTTGTCGTCGAAGGCGTGCAGCATGCCGTCGTTGGCACCGACGTAGATCCGCGTGGCTCGCTTCGCCCATTTCTGCTGGAAGGCGCTGTAGCTGCCGGCAGCGCCGAGCGCATTCATCCTGGCAGCAGGACTGCTGGGTGCACTGACCAGCGCCGGTGTGGAATCGATGATGTCGCCGAGCAGATGGTTGCGGATGCGCAGGGCCGGCGTGGCCGTCTGGCTTTCCTTGCTGCGATCGCCACGCAGGTAATTGACCCGGGCCTCGCCATAGCTGTCGCGGGTACCGTTGGAGTTGCGGTTCAGTGTCACCTTCTGGTCGTCGCTCAGATTGCTCCAGATAAATGGCTGACGCACCCCGCCCACGTTCATGTACACCTTGCGCGCGGCAAAGCTGCCCGCGCCATAGGTCGTATCCAGACGACTCTGGGCACTCCAGACCTTGGTGGTGCTCGTCGAGGTCCGTAGGTACTTGGCAAGGTCGCCGCTCCAGTCGCTGCTGGAGAAACTGGGTACATAGCTGTAGTTGGAGCTCTGGGTACTGTCCAGCAGCGGCGAGGAGGCCTGGCCGGCACTGGACGTATTGGTCTGGGCGATACGATTGACCACCTGATTCAGGGAGTCGACCAGGCCATTGGCATCGTCGGCGCTGAAGAAGTCGCCGCGCGAGTTGATCGCCGCGTGCCAGAGGTCATAGACGTTGTTGTCGCTGTCGCTGCTGGCGGCGGGCCAGCTCATGGTGGGGCTGTAACCGCCGGCGAAGGTGCTGCCGCCCCAGGCCGGATTGGTCAGTGATGAACTCAGGCCGAAGCCGACGGTATAGGTGACCAGATGCTGCCAGGTCGCCGAATCGTTCTTGGGATTCCAGTACTGGGTATCGGTGTTGCTGCTGGCGTCGCGGACATAGGGCGAAAGCTGGTTAGGGATGCCTGGCTGGGCATCGGTCGCCCAGTACTTGAACGCCAGGTCGGCCAGGGTGTTGCTCGCGCTGTCGGTGAAAGGCGCCCGCGGCGAGTACCTGGTGCCGTCCGGGAGCGTCTGCCCACTGCCATCCACGTTACCGGCGCCGATGGTGTCCGAGTTCCACTTACCATCGGTCATCATGATCTGATAACTCGGGCGGCAGGCGTATTCGGGACTCTGGGTCACCCCGGGGTCCTTGGCGTAGGGCGCGTCCTTGCCGCTGCTCTGCAGGAAACGCCCGGCACGATCCAGGGCACTGCGCAGCGGCGTGCCGGTATTGAAGTTGATATCGCCCAGCCACCGGAAGAAATTGGCCCGCGCCTGGCCGTCGAAGGTGCGCAGCTGATTGCTGCCGCGGTAGCTGATTCCTTCACAGTCGGTGCCGGAGTTCAGGGTGGTACAGTTGCTCAGGTCCTGCCAGGTCAGCCGCACCGAGCTGGAAAATTGCGAAAAGGCCAGATTGGCCGACGACTGCATGCTCAGGGCGCGATTGCGATAGAAGGCATACCAGATGGCGAAGTTCTGCCGATCCGCCGCGGAAGTGGGATTCACCAAGGCGTAACAGCTATCGTCCCAGGTCCTGCAATTCGGATTGTCGCTGTTGAACCGATAATAATAGGCAGGCACCCCGGTCTCGGTTCTATCGTTCCGCCGATCATAGAAGTCCGCTTGAGGATTTTCCGCCAGGTAATAGATGACCCCAGTGTTTCCACCGTAATTGGTCCCGGCGTTGTAGTTAGTATCCTGGCCACGAGCGGTGTCGTACTCCCAGGCGACGCGATAGTCCCGGCTCAGATCCACGGTGCCGGCCCCAGGTCGGAAGCCGTTCACGTATACCCGGGTGAAATCGAAGCCGGTGCCGCTGCTGACCGGATAGTCCGAGGTCGTCAGAACCCCATTGCTGAAGGTGACCCTCTTCGGCACGGCATAGCTCACCGCCGGGTTGTAGTAGAGCGCATTGAAGGCGGCCGACTTGACCCGCCGCGTGGTGCGCAGGCCATTGGCGCTGTAGCCCAATGAGTCCGGAATAAAGCCCCACTTCATGCTGTTGGAGTTGTCCAGCGTGACGATGATATTGGGGTCGACGCCGGTACTCAGGAACAGCGGTTGCTGGCTGATGTTCAAGTTGCTGGCGCTGGCGCTGAGGGAAGCAAGCAGCGTGGTTAGCAGCGCCAGACGGGATGAAAGGTTCATGGCACCTCCAGCTTGACGATGCTTTGCAGAATGACCGGGAAGCGTGCGCCACCGCTGCGTGCAACGGCGGTGACGCGGTAGTAGTAGGTGCTGTCGTAGAGCTCGCTGCTGGAGCTGCCTATCGCAGTGATCACCCAGCGCGGCGCCAGGCGATAGCGGGATTGGCCGTCGAAACCGCGATAACCCACGGAGTTTTCCGCTGGTACCGGGTCCAGGGTCTTCAGGGCGACCTTGGCCCAGGCCTGGACCTTGGCCTGGGTGTCCAGATCCTTGCTGTCGCTGAGGATGCACAGATTCTCGACAGTGGCCGCCAGAGCATTCGCACTGGTCGTGCAGGAGTCGAAGCCGCCGCTGGCATTGCCGAAGGCCAGGGTCCCCCGCAGGCTGCTGAGCCGCCGTTCGGCTTCGCGCAGCGCCGATTCGGCGGCGTTGTAGGCGCGTTTCTGTTCGGAGACGTTGCCACCCACCCGGTTCTGCAAGGTGGTCTCGCGCATGCTGGTGACGGCCAGCAGGGTAAGCAGCAGGAGCATGACCAGGGCGATCAGCAGCACCGCGCCCCCCTGGTTCCGGGGTGAACGGGACGTCATGGCATCAGATTCCGCAAGGTGACGCTGCCCTGGACGATCTGCAGCACCTGAGTGCTGGCGCCCGCGGGCAGTTCGCGCCCGGTGAGGGGCTTCCAGTTGGCGGCCATGGCGTTGGCCATACCCTCGGTGGGTACAGCGCGACTGGAAAACAGCGCGGCATAGCGCACGGCCTGACTCGGCTGGCTAGGGGTGGGCAGCGTGAACCAGACGAAATCCGCCAGGCCGGCGACGATGACCTGGGCCGGCCTGCCCTGGGCGCTGCATTGCAGGGTACCGCGGCCAAGGGTGCCAGCGGGATCGGCGACGTAGCTGATACGGGTCAGCACCTCGGTGCCGTTACCGTTGGCATCTTCGGCGATAGGATTGCCCAGGCAGTCGCTGTCCCTGCCCTTGGTCTCGCCCTGGTAGCGCAGGCACAGCCCGGTCTTGTCGTCGGTCAGGGCGATGGCCTGGCCGCTGCTCATCGCCGGACAGCCGTTGGCAGCGGGACGCGCGGCAAAGGCGGTCTCCAGCGTCGTCTGCAGGGTCGGATTGGCCCGGAAGCCCGCGCGCGCCAGTTGCTGGTCGAGCAGCAGCAGGGCGGTCCGGCCGTTTTCCTCGTTGTTGACCTGGCCTTCCTGGAACAGCGCGTGTCGCTTGTTGTTCAGGTACAGCTGGGTCACCGCCAGGATGAGAAAGCTGCTCAGGGTCAGGGCCACCATCAGTTCGATGATGGACAGGCCGCGCTGCGCCCTCATAACTCGCCCCTCAGGGTGTAGAAGCAGAGGCCGCCACTGCAGCCGGCGCTGTTGCCGGTATTGTCCTGCCAGGCGAGGACGATCATGACCATGGAGGCATCGGGTGACACGCAGGCATCGGGGTCCGCATAGGGCGCGGCGCTGCCCACCTGGGGCGGCTGGCGCGTCGGGCATACCGCGAAGTTGGCCTTGAGGATGGCATCGCTGACCGGCAGCAGCGTCCGCACCTGCTGCAGCCAGCAGGTCAGATCCTTGCCGGCGATGGTCTCGCCGCCCTGGCCCCGAGCGAGGCTGGCACAGGAGCCATCGGCCGCCTCCAGGGCCCGGGTGGTGAAGTCCTTACCGACCGGCTTGGCATAGGGGCTGTCGGCGCTGAACCGACCCTTGCTGTCCAGGGCAGCCCCGGCGTTGCTGCGCATCAGCTCCAGCAGATCACCCGCCAGCATGATGGCGTTGTTGCGCTGGATGGCATCCTGGGAAAGCACCAGGCTGCGCGACTGCAGCGCCACCAGGCCCAGCACGCCGATACAGATGATCACCAGGCTCACCAGCACCTCGATCAGGCTGAAGCCTGCCTGGGAAGACTCGCGGCTCAACTGCATCCGCTGCTCGCTGACGTCGGTGTGAAATCGGCCACTTCGGTATGGCCACCCTGGCTGACGGTGAGGAGCTTGCCCGGAGTGCTTCTGTCGTTGCTGGCGCAGAGCCGGATGGTGAAGGCGCTCGCCAGGGTGCCGTTGGGCCTGAAGGTCAGGCGCGTGGCCGTCCCGGTGCTGCTGAGGCCGTTGGGCGCCAGGCCGGTGCCCTCGAAGGTCCTCAGGATTTCCACGCCACCTGTCACTGTACTGCTGGCGGTGGTGACCTTGAGCGCCCCGGACCAGTTGTTGACGTCGGGGGCCTCGACGCTGACGTTAAGCCCCCGGGTCAAGGCCTCGCTCCGGGCATAGGTGAGCAGATTAGTCAGCTCATTCGTGGCCACGAGGACGCGATTGGTTCTCGTCATGGCGCCGAAGCCGGGTGTTGCGATGGAGACCAGAATCGCCACCAGCGCCATGACTATGAGCAATTCGGTAAGAGTGAAGCCCGCAGCCTTCTGCATGCCAGGTCTGCCTTGTGCGTGACGGAATGGCGAGGATGCTGCACTCAAGCGGGCTGCAAATCAGCAATAGCGGGATATTCGGCCATCCTGGCGGGATGACTGGACGGCGCGGAGATGAGCGAAACGAGTGATGGCAGCGTGGCGGATTCCTTTGCGTAACGTAAATAAAGCTACCTATCAATTTGCCATCTAAGCATCTGTCGCTTGCTCGCATGCTCTGAAACGCGGGTCTTGATCGGTTGACGCCCTGGAAAAGGTCAGACTTTTAATGGAGGCACCTCACGGCCTGCTGACCATGGCTTTCCCTACCCTCCCCGCCTTCCGCCGCTCCCGGCGTTGTGCTCGTTCTCTCCTACCCGGAGCTGCCCCAGGAAGAGCGCCGCTGGGTAACTGGCCAAGTCCATTAATTGAACGCACAAATAATAAAATAATATTTAAATTGAAAGAACGAACAATCAAAAACAATTAAAATTACCAACTTCTCATCCAGGCGAGATAACGCCAGACATAACTAGCCAAACACCGCGAGATTGTTCTAAAACGGTAACAACCCTATCTGGAGCAGCCGCTACGCCTGACTTGCAGGCCGCGGACAGTCAGGCGCCAGGCCATCTTTCAATCCGCATGACGAAATAGCGCAACGCCTGTAGCCACCCATAGATCGTACTTATCACCCTCAAACGACGCGCCGAATTCGCTTCGTAACACCGCTGCTTTCATCTACCGACAATGACAAGGCCGCTATGCACGACTCGAAGAAAATCGATTATTCGCTGAATACTGCCGACAGCTCCGCACCGCACTCCGCGCTGGACAATGCCGCCATCATTTCCGCCTATCGGCGCTGGGCCAATGTCTATGACCGGGTGTTCGGCGGCGTTTCCGCGCCGGGCCGCAAGCGCGCGGTGGCGGCGGTCAACGCCCTGGCGGGTACCCGGGTACTGGAAGTGGGGGTAGGGACGGGGCTGGCCCTGCCCCACTACAGCGCCGACAAGCGCGTCACCGGCATCGATCTCTCGCCCGACATGCTGGCCAAGGCCCGGGAGCGCGTCAGCCGCGACGCCATCGCCACGGTGGACGCCCTGCTCGAAGCCAATGCCGAGGATACCGGGCTGCCCACCGGCTCCTTCGATATCGCCGTGGCCATGTTCGTGGCCTCCGTGGTGCCCAATCCGCGCAAGCTGATGCAGGAGATGCGCCGGGTGGTGAAGCCGGGCGGTCAGCTCCTGCTGGTCAATCACTTCCAGGCCGAGAGCGGCCTGCGGCTGCTGGCGGAAAAGGCCCTGGCGCCGGCCTCGCGCAAGCTTGGCTGGCACCCGGACTTCGCCATGGACTCCATCCTCTCCCGCGAAGACCTGCGCCGCGCCAGTCGCAGCAGCGTGCCGCCCTTCGGGCTGTTCACCCTGGTGCAACTGACCAACGACTGAGCACTACGCCAGGCGACGGCTACTCCACGCGATAGCCACGCCCCGCCAGACAGGCCGCCAAGGCCTGGCGGAAGCGCTGGGTCAGGTAGGGATCGGCGACCGCACCGGGGCGTTCGGGATCGAAGCCCGACTCTCCGGCGGCGTAGCGCCGACAGTCGTAGCGATCCGTGGCGTAGCGCTGCGGCGACTGCCCCTGCAAGGGATAGGCGGTGACGTCATAGGCGTCGTAACTCGTTCCTGCCGGCGCTGCCGTCGTGGTCGGCACGGCCGCCACGTTGGGATCGGCGACGGTGACGAAGCCGCCGCCCGGATCGGTGCGGTAGTAGCTGCCCGCAGCAAAGTAGTAGGTGGTGCCGCCCATCCACAGGGTCTCGGCAAAGGCCGGCAGGACGCTGACGCGCACCCCGGTCGGCGGCAGGGTCACCACATAGCGCGGCCCCTGGGGTCGATACCAGTAGCCGTCGGCATAGTAATACTGGCTGTCGCGGTACCAGACGCGGGTGAAGCCGGCCGGCACGCCCGGCACCTCGAAACCCGGTCGCCACTGGGGATTGGCGCCCCAGCCCGGACGCTGGCCGGCCCAGTGCGGATCCCGCTCCGGACGCGGTGGCGGGGGCGGCGGATAGTTCCGACCCGGTTGGTCGGGCGCCGGCATCATGTAGCCGGGACGCGGCACGGGGACGGGTCGATCCTGCCAGGCCCGCTGATAGCCCGGCCGCGGTGGCGGGGGGGCGTTGCGCTCCCAGCGCTCCAGGGCCGGACCATTGCCGCGCCCGGGACCGTCACCCCGCCCGGCCGGGCCGCCATTCCAGTCACCCTGACCGCCGCCCTGCCAGCGCCCGGCATTGCCTGGGGGCATGACCGGCGGCGGCTGGGCGCCCGCCGGGGGCGTGACATAGCCGCCGCCGAGGCGATAGTTGTTATCGGCCCAGGCGGGCCCGGCGCTCCACAGGGAAACACCGGAAAGCACAAGCGCACACAGCACGGCAGGCGATTTCATCGCATGGCTCCACGAGGGGATGACCCAGAGTACCCCAAGGCTTGGACCCTGCCCCAGCCTGGCCGTTAGCCCCGCGCCGATCTGCCATCGAACGGCCCCTGCAGGGCGCCGAGAGACCCTTAGCCCGCAAGGACGGAGCGAACGCCCGCGCCTGCAACCATCACGGGCTTCGGGCATTCCCGGGGTCGATCCCTGGGGGTAGCGGGGAAGTTTCTGCCCCTCTGTCATCGCACTTCTAGCGGTCCGCTCGGGTCTATGGCCCCACGCAAGGAGGAAAACATATGTCGAAACACCATCATCACGTGGGCTGGTTCAAACGCCGCCATGAGGTAAAACCGGACGACCTCACCATCGTCGACAATTCCCTGGTCAAGCGCGCCGTCGGTGCCGCCGCCCTTGGCAATGCCATGGAGTGGTTCGATTTCGGCGTCTATGGCTACCTGGCCGTGACCCTCGGCAAGGTCTTCTTTCCCGACGGCGATGCCGCGGCCCAACTGATCGCCACCTTCGCCACCTTTACCGTGGCCTTCCTGGTCCGCCCCATCGGCGGCATGGTCTTTGGCCCCTTAGGCGACAAGTACGGTCGCCAGAAGGTGCTGGCCCTGACCATGATCATGATGGCCCTGGGCACCTTCAGCATCGGCCTCATCCCCAGCTACCAGAGCATCGGCCTCTGGGCGCCCGCCCTGCTGCTGCTGGCGCGGGTGGTGCAGGGCTTCTCCACCGGCGGTGAATACGGAGGGGCAGCGACCTTCATCGCCGAATACGCCACCGACAAGACCCGCGGACGCATGGGCAGCTGGCTGGAATTCGGCACCCTGGCCGGCTATATCGCCGGCGCGGGAACGGTGACGGCGCTCACCGCGGCCCTGACCCAGGAGCAGTTGCTCGACTGGGGCTGGCGCGTGCCCTTCTTCATCGCCGGCCCGCTCGGCCTGCTCGGCCTCTACATGCGTCTCAAGCTGGAAGAGACCCCGGCATTCAAGGCCCATACCGAGGCCAACGAAGGCAAGGCGGCGGACGGCCCGGCGCACAGCCTACGCGAGCTGTTCACCCTGCATCGCGTCGCCCTGCTCAAGTGCATCGGTCTGGTGCTGGTGTTCAACGTCACCGACTACATGCTGCTGACCTACATGCCCAGCTACCTGGCCGTGACCATGGGCTACGCCGAGACCAAGGGCCTGCTGCTGATCCTCATCGTCATGGTGGTGATGATGCCGCTCAACATCCTCGGTGGCTTCTTCAGCGACCGCCTGGGTCGCAAGCCGATGATCATCGGTGCCTGCCTGGCGATCCTGGTGCTGGCGATTCCCTGCCTCAAGCTGATCGGCAGCGGCCACGACTGGCTGATCTTCCTCGGCCTGATGCTCCTGGGCATGGCCCTGGCCTGCTTTACCAGCACCATGCCGTCCACCCTGCCGGCGCTGTTCTACACCCCGATCCGCTACAGCGCCCTGTCCATCGCCTTCAACATCTCGGTGTCGCTGTTTGGCGGGACCACCCCGCTGGTCACCGCCTGGCTGGTGGAAAAGACCGGTGACCCCCTGGTACCGGCCTACTACATGATGGCCGCGGCGGTGATCGGCATCCTTACCATGCTCACCGTGCGTGAAACCGCCGGCCAGCCCCTGCGCGGCTCGCCGCCCTCGGTGGCCAGCGAAGAGGAGGCCAAGGAATTCCTCGCCAGCGACGCACCCCTGACCGTGGACAAGCAGCCGCCCGGGCAGGCGTAAGCCTCAATCGCGGCCATGGCGGTCCGCTCTTATAGGCATGCACCGCTGTAGGAGCGGCCCATGGCCGCGATGCTCTTCCCACCCAACCTCCCCCAAACGCCACTTCTCCCCTGGGAAAGGGCCGGGGTGAGGGTAAGCCAAACGCCAAAGCTTCCGCCCAAAAGAAAAGGGGAGACCTTGCGGCCTCCCCTTGAATTCGTTGTCCTCTCGCACCGCTCGTGACGGTGGCTGCGATCGTCCAGGAATGGTGACCTGGGCGGGCCCGGGCGTCGCGGACGGGATACCGTCGTTGACGATGCGAAAGGCCCTCCTGGGGCGCCTTCGTTGGACAGCTCTACCGGGCTATCGAAGTTGAGTTCAGCTTACGCCCCTGCTGCCGGCAGCGGGTTGCGTTGTGCAGCTTCTTTCCTGCTTCTTGCGCAATCCATGGCTACAAACCTAGGATTGAGCGCAATCGGCTAGCGCAAGGCATGCAAAATGGACAAACTCGATCGCTTCGATCTGAAAATCTTGGCAGAACTGCAGCGCGATGCGCGCCTCTCCAACCAGGAACTGGCCGAACGCATCGGCCTGTCGCCCTCGCCCTGCTCGCGCCGGGTCAAGCAACTGGAAGACAGCGGCTACATCACCCGCCAGGTCGCCCTGCTGGATCGCAAGAAACTTGGCCTGTCGCTGACCGCCTTCGTGCTGATCGGCATGGACAGGCACACTCCGGAGCGCTTCGAGAATTTCCAGGCGATCATCGCCCAGTGCCCCGAGGTGCTGGAGTGCTGCCTGGTCACCGGCATGGATGCGGACTATCAGCTCAAGGTCGTCGTGCCCGACATGGAGCACTACCAGCAGTTGCTGCTGGGCACCCTGACGCGCATCGAGGGCGTCTCCAGCGTGCGGTCGAGTTTTGTGCTCAACCAGATCCTGGCCAGTACCGAACTACCGCTCAATCACCTACGGCCCTGAGCGCGGCGCGGCTTCGACGCCGGCTTCGAGAAAACGCGGCAGCACCAGCATGTGCGGCACGGCGAAGGCAGCCAGCACGGCGAACAGGGCGCGGATGCCGGTACGCTCCTGCAGCAGGAACACCAGGCCACCGGCCAGAGTGAAAAGGACCGCGCCCAGCAGGATCGGCCAGGTCAGTTGCAGGTAGACCTTGAAGGTAGGCGCCCCCAGCAGCCGCTGGCGCACCCCGGTCTGAGGTGCGGCGTGTAGCAGATAGAAGCCCAGGGCGAACCCCACCAGGGGCGGTGCCAGCACCACGGCCAGCAGCGTCACCGCCAACCTGGGGCAACGCTGCTGCCAGGCGGCCAGCAACAGCACTGGCAGCGCCAGCAGCCCACCCAGGGCGAGTACGCGGGCCAGCCAGTCTGCAAGGGCCAGAGAGGCAGCCGATCCCATGGCCAGGCCCAGCAACCGGGCGACGGCGGCTTCGTGCACCACCGCCGGACCGCCAATGATGAACAGCCCCAGGGCCAGCGAGGTCAGCCGCTTGGGAAACAGCTCGTCTTCATGGGCGAAATGCCAGGCCGAGAGCAGCAGGAACAGCAGCAGTGCCGCCGCGCCTGCCAGTTGCCAGCAGAGCAGACAGGCCAGGGCTGTCGCCAGATAGCAGCCGAGAAAGGCGAGGCGCCGCCCGGGTGCCACCAGGCGCAGATCGCTGGCCCCATGCAGCAGGCCCAGACCCAGGCCTACCGCCAGAGCGTAGGCCAGTTGCCCGGCCCCGCCCGCCAGGCTGGCGAGCCCGGCGGTCAGCACCAGCGCCGGCCAGCCTCGCCCGGTCTCCTGCATCTTTAGACGCCGGTCCGCGCCAGGGTCGCGCGCAGATTGCGCTCGGAGGTGAAGGCATAGACCACCTTGGCCAGCACATCGAGCACCAGGATGATCCAGATGGTCGCCGCATCGCTCACCATCCACACGCCCTCCGGGCCAATGGCGAAGACCACCGGATAGATCAGCCAAAGCACGGTCAGAAAGCCGGTGTTCTTGCGATAGGCCGCGCCAATCGCGGCATGTTCCCCAGCCAGCGTCGCCAGCGGTTTCCACAGCAGATAGAGCACGCCGACGAAGGCCGCGCAGGACCAGGCGAAGAACACCCACTTGATGGTGCCGTAGGGGGCCAGGGAGGCCACCAGACCGGTCACGATCATCACCACGTCCAGGGTGACGATGGAGGCCACGAAGCCGCCTTGCCCCTCCTGCTCACGCGCGCCGAGAAAGGCCGAGCTCACCACCCCGGCCAGCAACAGCGGCGTGGTGAAGGTCCAGTCCAGGTAGCGGGCGACGTAGGTGATGCTGCCGTCCGGCTTGATCAGATTGCCAACCCCCAGGTACATGGCCAGATAGGCCGTAGCGGCGATGAAGGGCACGGCGGCGTGGATCATGGTATGACCGCGCAACGGACCTCGATGCGCACCCTTGGCATAGATCGCCAGGGAGGCGAGCGACATGATGACGAAGCCGATTAACAGGGGGGTCTGACTCATGGGTTTCTCCAGGGGACAATAGGCGCGCATCAACGGGCCAGCCCCTCTGGAGTAGGGATTCGTCGGCTACCGCTGCGCTTAAGGTAGAGAAGTCGCCGCGAGACTTGGTTCAAAATGTTTCATCGCTCGCGACCAGTTGCTGTAGGCCCTTGATTCAGGTCAGGAAGTCCTACCCCTGGCCGAGGCAGGCTGCGCCGCTTCATGCCCGCCCAGGAATCCGCATGCTGCCGGCCCAGAACGTGATGCTGAGCTATGACGCTGCTGCGCCAGCCCCGCCTTCTTCGATGATTTCCATCAACGCTTCCTGGCCAGCTTGCCCCTGGCAAGGGAGAAGTTCGCCCATACCGACAGGGCCGCGCAGAAGCTGCGGCTGCGCCACGGCATCATGAATCTGGTCCTGGTGGCCCGCGGCATGCCCACCACCAAACTGCGCCAGCTCGGCGAAAGCCATTGCCGCGCCCGGCTGGACATCGACCCCGAGCTCTACGACCTCTGGGTCGACCGCCTGCTCGCCACCCTGGCCCAGCACGACGCCGAGTTCACCCCCGGCCTGCGCCAGGAATGGCAGGGCGTGCTGGAAGCGGGAATCGCGGTGATGCGCAGCAAATACTGAGCGGGCCTGGGCCCTGTTGGGCTTCGCTGCGCTCAGCCCAACACCCCAAGGCACCGCCCC
>NZ_WHOV01000076.1:0-49703 GCF_009765395.1 Pseudomonas sp. BAV 4579
GCGATTGGCGGTAAAGGGCATCCAGTGGGCACGCAGGTTGAGCTGGGCGGCGACGGGTGGCGAAACGGTCAGCGGCTGGTTCATGACGAAGTCTCAAGCGGGACAGTGAGCCTTCAGAGTGCGCTGACACTCGCGTTAGTTAAATCGATCTTTTCTTTCATTCATATTCAAAAACATTCACGCATCACCTGCTGATTAGCCTTCTCGAATTTTTTTCACCTCTTCTCCTGACTCGATTTTCTCTCTCAAAACAAACAGTTAAATCCACGCGTTTAAGCACGGATACCCCTTTACAGCTCCCTTTCTACGATCAAGGTCGTTGACAGCCCGTTTTCGTCGCTCCTAATCTGCATGCAGCGCTGAATACAACAACACACACAAAAAAGCTTTTTTGCCTCCTGCCTATAACAATCGTCCAAATGGAGTAGCAGCTATGGCTCGGCGTCTTTCGTGTTCGCAATCCCTACGTGCAGTTCTGGGCAGTCTGGCGGTAGCCGGTGCCCTCCTCTGGCAGCCGGTCGCCCAGGCCGAGCAAGCTGGTGTGTGGCAGCAGATCCAAAAAGCCGGTGTACTCAAGTGCGGGGCTGCCGTCGCGGCACCCTATGTCATGCGCGACGCCGTCTCGGCGACCTACAGCGGCTACTTCGTTGATCTGTGCCGCGACTTCGGCGAGCGGGTGCTCAAGGTCAAGGTCGAGTTCGTCGACACCAACTGGGACAACCTGGTCGCAGGCCTCCAGGGTGGCAAATGGGATCTCGCCATGGCGCTTAATCAGACCCCCGAGCGGGCGCTGGCTGTGGCCTTCAGCACGGCGGCGACCGATTACCAGATCTCGCTGCTGCTGAACAAGGACAACCCCAAGATCGCTCAGGCTGGCGAAACCCTGGCGAACTACGACAAGCCTGGGGTGACTTTCGCGGTGATGTCCGGCACCGCCGCGGACAAGGCGATCTCGGCGGTCATAAAGCAGGGCACCGTGATGCGCCTGCCCGGCATGGACGAGACGCGTCTGGCTGTTATGTCGCGGCGCGCCGATGTGCTCGTTGACGCCAGCGACACCAATCACCTCTTCGCCCTCGCCAACCCCACCTGGGCCAAGGAGGTACTACCCCAGCCGGCATTGGCCAAGCAGGGCGTGGCCTTCGGCGTGCGCCGCGACATTTCCTGGGCCGACATGCAGGTGTTGAACATCTATCTCACCCAGCGCCGTGAGACCGGTGAGATCGCTGCCCTCGTAGACAAGGCCTCCAACCAGGTCAACGCCCAGAAAGCCCGGTAATCCGCCGCTGAGACAAAGGGCTCGCCCTGGCGAGTCCTTACCGGAGTTCACCCCTATGAAAGCCGTTTCCATCATGCCGACGCCCCTTACCACTACTACGCCGGAGGCTCGCCCGGGTCCCGATGGCTTCGTCCAGCTACAGCACGTGTGCAAGAGCTATGGTCCGGATCTCAAGGTCATGGACGACTTCTGCCTGGACATGCGTGCCGACGACCGCCTGGTGATCATCGGCCCGAGTGGCAGCGGCAAGAGTTCGCTGCTGCGCGTGATGATGGGGCTGGAAAGCATTCAGGACGGCCGCATCCACTTCCAGGGGCAGCCCTATATAGAAGGTAGCACCGGTCGCAGTCGCGTACTGGATCGGGACCTGCACCGGCAGATCGGCATGGTCTTCCAGCACTACACCTTGTTTCCTCACCTGTCGGTGCTGGGCAATCTGGTCCTGGCACCCATGAAGGTGCGCGGCTTGTCACGCGCCGAAGCCACCGAAAAGGCCCGGCTGTACCTCGCCCGGCTGGGGCTGGAAAGCAAGCTGCACGCCTACCCCAGCCAGCTGTCGGGCGGCCAGAAGCAGCGCGTTGCCATCGCCCGTGCGCTGATGCTGGAACCGGCGCTCATGCTCTTCGACGAGGTCACGTCCGCCCTCGACCCGGAGATGGTGATCGAGGTGCAGAACGTGATGCTGCAACTGGCCGAGCAGCGCATGGCGATGATCATCGTCACCCACGACATGCACTTCGCCAAGCACATCGCCACTCGGGTGGTGTTCTGCGCCAACGGCCGACCGGTCGAGCAGGGGCCGCCCGAGGAACTGTTCCGCCGCCCGCGCGAGCCCCGCACCCGGGAATTCCTGGAAAAAGTCCTGCACCTGGATTGAGGACGGCGCCATGAACTACCAATTCGACTTTCATTTTCTCAACGGCACCCTGGGCCCGCTTTGGCAGGGCCTCAAGGTGACCCTGCAACTAGCGCTGGTCGCCAACCTCATGGGCCTGGTGCTGGGCTTCCTGCTGTGCCTGCTGACCTTGAATCGCTGGCACCTGGTGCGGCTGCCCGCCCAGCTGTTCATCGAGTTCTTTCGCTGCACTCCGGTCCTGCTGCAGATCGTCTGGTTCTTCTACTGCGTGCCCATGCTGTTCAACGTCTTCGTCGACCCCATCACCATGGGCGTCCTGGCGCTGGGCCTGAACCTGACCGCCTTCAATGCCGAGGCCTATCGGGCTGGCGTGCAGGCAGTCCCCCGCGAGCATCTGGATGCCAGCGTCGCTCTTGGCCTGGGACCGTTGAACCGTACTCTCTATGTGGTCCTGCCGCAGGCCTTGCGCAGCGCGCTGCCGGTGCTGATGACCAACGGCATCGGCATTCTCCAGCAGAGCGCGCTGGTCGCCATCGTGGCCGTGGCCGACCTGATGTACATCGGCAAGTCCATCGCCACCGAAGCCTATCGCCCGCTGGAAACCTATTCGCTGATCGCGCTGATCTACTTCGCCCTGTCACTGCCGATCGCCCAGTTGGTGCGGTTCGTCGAACGCCGCCAAGACGCGGCCCTGGAGCGCTGAGATGGACATGCAACTCGATTTCTCCATTGTCCTCGGCTACTGGCAGGTGCTGCTCAAGGGCCTGGGACTGACGCTGACCATCACCCTCGGCTGCGCCCTGGTGGGCAGCCTGCTGGGCTTCGGCCTGAGCCTGGTACAGCTGGCGCCCAGTCGGCTGCTGCGGGCGCCAGTGCGGCTCTATGTGGAATTCTTTCGCGGCACGCCCCTGCTGATCCAGCTGTTCTGGGTCTTCTTCTGCTTTCCGGTGGTGTTCGGCCTGTCGATCTCACCCTATGTCTCGGTGGTGATCTCCCTCACGCTGTTCATGGCGGCTATCACCAGCGAGACCTTTCGCGGCGCGCTCAAGTCCATCGCTGGCGAACAGCATGACGCCTGCGTGGCCCTCGGCCTGACGCCCGGCGTCAAGGTTCTCTATGTGATCTTTCCCCAAGCTCTGTTGCGCGCCATTCCGCCGCTGCTCTCCAACGTCATCAGCCTGTTCAAGGAAAGTGCCCTGATCTCCTCGGTCGGGGTGGCGGACCTGATGTTCGTTGGCCAGAACCTTTCCAACAGCACGGCGCGTCCGGTCGAGTTCCTCTCGGCGGTGGCCGTTATCTACTTCTGCATAGCCTTTCCCCTGACCCGTCTGGTCGGCCTCGTCGAGGCCCGACTACTGAGACGCTTCGCCTACTGAACATCCATCCCGAAGAGGTAGTTCCATGAACATGCACGGCATCCTTCCCGCTCTCGTCACCCCCTTCGACCAAGCCGGCAACGTCGACTGCGCCACCCTCGCCTCCATCGTCGAGTACCAGCTCAAGGCCGGGGTGTCCGGCTTCGTCGCCCTGGGTTCTACCGGCGAATACTACGCCCTCGACAACCCCGAGCGCCGCCTGGTGCTGCAGACGGTCAAGGAAGTGGCCGACGGCAAGGGCACCCTGATCGCGAACTGCAACGGCGCCAGCACCCGCGAGGTCATCGCCCAGATCCGTCAGGCCATCGAGTGCGGCTTCAGCAATATCCTGCTCGCACCGCCCTTTTATGCCCTGCCGACCCAGGAAGAATTGATCAACCATTACCAAGTCGTGCTGGATACCTTCGCCGACATCAACGTCATCCTCTACAACTACCCCATCCGCACCAACGTCGAGGTTGGTACCTCGGTGCTGGAAGCCTTCCGCAACCATCCGCGCGTCATCGGCATCAAGGAAAGCTCTGGCAATCTTCTGCGCGCCATCGAGGTCACGGAAACCTTCAAGGGTGGCTATCAGTTGTCTTGCGGCTCGGATGACCAGGCACTGGACTTTTTCCTGTGGGGCGCCACCAGCTGGATCTGTGGCCCGGCCAACTGTTTCCCTGACCAGATCGTAGCCTTCCACAAGGCCTTCACCGCCGGTGACATCCAAGGGGCCCAGGCGGTGATGCGCTCGTTGTTCCCGGTGATGGCGAGCATGGAACAGGGCAAGTTCATCCAGAAGGTGAAATACGGCTGCGAACTGGCCGGTTTCAATTCCGGCAATGCCAGGCTGCCGCTGCTGCCACTGAGCGACGCTGAGAAAGCTGAATTCCGCGCCGTCTTCGAAGCCTCGCAACGCTGATCAGATGGCCCGCCCCAGCACTGCTGGGGCAGGTGGAGAAAGATCATGAGACTCAGCTTCATTGATTCTACAAGTCAGGCGTGCACCCGGCGAAAGGTGCGTCACGCCTTATCTTTGGACGCGCAAGAGCTTAGCTGTCAGGGTTCGCTATCAGCCGGTCCGTGCAACAAGCAGTCACCCAGCGAGAGAGCACTATGAACCAAGAGTCAGGCGTCCCCAGGACCGCGATCGTCGTCGGGGGCGGTATTGTCGGGGTGTGCTGCGCCCTCTGGCTGCAGCGCGATGGCCTGGTTGTGACGCTGGTCGATCCCGCAGCACCGGGCGACAGCACGGCCAAATGGAGCTGTGGCCAGATGGCCGTCAGCGAGGTGGTGCCCCTGTCCAAGCCGGGCATCCTGAAGAAGATCCCGGGCTGGCTGCTGGACCAGCAGGGTCCGCTCGCCCTGCGGCCCAGCGCCTTACCCGGCATCCTGCCCTGGTTCCTGCGCTTTCTGGCCTGCGCCCGGCCGACGCGTATCCAGAAAATCGCTGCGGAGTTGGCGACCCTGACCCGGGAGGTCTACCGCGACTATGCCGTTCTGCTGGAGGCCTGCCCGGACAAGCGCCTGCTCGGCGAGCGCCCGATTCTCGAGGTGTTCGACACGCCCCAGGGCCTGGCCCAGGAGCGTCATCACTTCGAGCTGCGCGAGCGGCTGGGCTTCCAGGTGGAAGAACTGGACGCTGCTGCCATCGCCGATCTGGAACCTGCCCTCACCGGACGCTTCAAGCACGGCCTGCTGTTTCCCGACTGGCGCGCGGTCAGCGATACCGAGGGCTTCATCGCCGCCCTGACCGCCAGCTTCGAACAGGCCGGTGGACGTCGGATTCGCGAACGGGTCGCACGCCTCGACGAGCACCAGGGCCAGGCGACCGGGGTGACCCTGGCGGATGGACGTCGACTGCCGGCCGAGCGCGTCGTCATCGCCGCAGGCAATGGCTCGCGGGCATTTTTCGGCCAGCTCGGGCTCTCCATTCCTTTGGCGGGAATCGCCGGCTACCAGGTGGTCCTGCCGAATCCAGAGATCGAAATCCACCACTCCACCATCTATGCCGATGGCGGTTTCTGCTTTGCCCCCATGACCCGCGGCCTGCAGATCGGCGGCACCATTGAATTCGCCGGAGAGGGCGCCAAGCCTAACTTCGCCCGGGCCGACATCATCCTGGAAAAGGCGCGGCGCGTGCTGCCACAGCTGCGTACCGCCGAGTTCGAATACGGCGTCGGCTATCGCCCCTTCCTGCCCGACACCAAGCCGATCATCGACCGCAGCCGGCGCCTGCCCAACGTGCTGCTCGCCTTTGGACACGGCCAGCTGGGCCTGACCCTGGGCGCCACGACCGGGCGACTGATCGCCGATCTCGCAAGCGGGCGCGCCGTGTCCCTCGACCTCCACCCTTTCCGCGCTTCGCGCTTCTGACAGGACTTCGCCGATGGCTTCCTACGACCACCTGTACATCGACGGCCAATGGGTTCGCCCGCTGCGTGGCGGTACCTTCGAGACCCTCGACCCAGCCCTAGAGACACCCATCGCCCAGGTTGCTGCCGCGACCGCCGACGACGTCAACCTGGCTGTACGCGCCGCACGCCGCGCCTTTGACGAGGGCCCCTGGCCACAGCAGAGCGGCGCCGAACGCGCGACCGTACTGCGTCGCATCGCCTCCGTGATCCGTGAGCGCCAGCAGCAACTTGCCGAACTGGAGGTGCGCGACAACGGCAAGCCGCTGCCCGAAGCACTGTGGGATATCGGCGACGCCGCTGGCTGCTTCGACTTCTACGCCGACCAGGCCGAGCGTCTGGATCGGGACCGCGAGCGCGCCATCACCCTGAGCGATGCTCGCTTCAGCGCTGTTGCGCGCCAGGAGCCCATTGGCGTGGCTGGCGCCATCATCCCCTGGAATTTCCCCCTATTGATGGCCGCCTGGAAGGTCGCCCCGGCCCTGGCCGCCGGCTGCACCCTGGTGCTCAAGCCCTCGGAACTGACCCCGCTGACCGCCGTGGAACTGGCCGACATCTGCCATGAGGCCGGGCTACCGCCCGGGGTCCTCAACGTGGTCACCGGCCTGGGTGCCGAGGCGGGTGCACCACTGGCCGAGCACCTGGGCGTCGACAAGCTGGCCTTCACCGGCAGCGTGCCGACCGGCAGCCGGATCATGCAGGCCGCCGCGCGCGACATCAAAAACATCAGCCTGGAGCTGGGCGGCAAATCGCCCTTCGTCATCTTCGCCGACGCCGATCTCGAGGCGGCCGTCGAATGGATCCTGTTCGGTATCTTCTGGAACCAAGGCGAGGTCTGTTCGGCCACCTCGCGCGTCTTGGTGCAGCGGGATCTCTATGAACCCCTGCTGGAGCGTCTGGCCCAGGAAGCCCAGCGCATCACCATCGGTCCGGGTCTGGATACCGGGGTACTGTTGGGTCCGCTGGTGAGCCGTGGCCAGCACGAGAAGGTGCTCGCTGCTATCGCCCGAGGCGAAGAAGAAGGCGCCCGCCTGGTCACCGGCGGTAAGCGGCCGGCGCAGTTGCCCACAGGGTACTACGTGCAACCCACGGTCTTCGCCGACGTCGCCGAGGACAGCTGGATCTGGCGCGAGGAGATCTTTGGTCCGGTGGTCTGCGTGCGGCCCTTCGACAGCGAAGCCGAGGCGGTGCGCAGCGCCAACGATTCCCGCTTCGGCCTGGCCGCCGCCGTGATGTCCCGCGACCTGGACCGCTGCGAGCGGGTGGCCCGTGCGCTGCGCGCCGGTATCGTCTGGATCAACTGCTCGCAGCCGACCTTTACCGAAGCTCCTTGGGGCGGCTACAAGCAAAGCGGCATCGGTCGCGAACTGGGCGAGTGGGGCCTGCAGAACTACTTGGAAACCAAGCAGATCACCCGCTACGACAGCGACCAGCCCTGGGGCTGGTACATCAAATAGGACGGTCATCATGCGCTGGAAAAAGACCCTGCAACTGGCAGAAGTCCACTGCGAAGGCGAGATCGGTAAGGTCATCACCGGGGGCGTACTGGACGTGCCCGGGCGAACCATGCTCGACAAGATGAAATACATCAACGAGGTGGATGACAGCCTGCGGCGCCTGGTGACTTTGGAGCCGCGGGGCTGCCTGCAGATGTCGGTCAATCTGCTGCTGCCGCCGACCCGCCCGGAGGCCCAGGTGGGCTTCATCGTGCTGCAGGCGGACAAGGCCCATCCCATGTCGGGCAGCAACTGCATCTGCGTGGTGACGGCGCTGCTGGAGCTGGGTATCCTGCCGATGCAGGAGCCGCTGACCACGGTCACGCTGGATACACCGGCCGGTCTGGTGGTGGCCCAGGCCGAGTGCCGTGACGGCCGCTGCCTGAACGTCTCCCTGGACATGGTGCCGGCCTTCGTCGAGGCGCTGGATCTGCAGATCCCTACCGCCCACCATGGCACCCTGACAGTGGACGTCGCCTTCGGCGGGGTCTACTACGCGCTGATCGACGTCGAGCAGATCGGGCTGAGCATCGCACCGGAGCATGCCCGCGCCCTGGCGGAGCTGGGTGTGGCGTTCAAGGGCGAGATCGGTCGCCAACTCAACGTCCAGCATCCGCTGCTGGCCAGCGTGAACGAGATCGCCTACGTCATGTTCCGCAACCGCCTGGACGCCCGCACCTATCAGACCTGCACCACCCTGCCGCCGGGCCGGGTGGATCGCTCACCCTGCGGCACCGGCAGTTCGGCGAACCTCGCCACCCTGGCCGCGCGCGGCCTGGTCGCGGTGGGCGACCAGCTCACCTCGCGCTCGACCATCGGCGGCGAGTTCACTATTGGCTTGCGGGACCTGACCGAGGTGGCGGGCCGGCCGGCGGTCCTGCCCAGAGTCACCGGACGTGCCTGGCTCTATGGTCTGCAGCAGCTGGGCATCGACCCCGACGATCCGCTCGCCGCGGGTTTCATGCTCAGTGATACCTGGGGCGCCGGATTCGGCTAGCGCTGTAGGCGCGATGCTAGACTGGCCCCTCTCAACCCCCGAGCGTGAAGATTTCCTCGATGGCTACCAAAGACGCCGATCCCACCGTTGCCGCCCGCCGTCATGGTGGCCGCTACATCTATGAAGAGCTGCGCAGACAGATCCTCACCCTGCAGCTCAAACCGGGTATGCCTCTGGACGAAACCTCGCTGGCAACCCAGTTCGGGTTGTCACGCTCGCCGGTGCGCGACGCCCTGGCACGTCTGGCGAGCGAGGGCCTGGTTACCATCCTGCCCAACCGTACTCTGCTGGTGACGCCGTTCGAGATTGAAGAATTTCCCAACTACATTTCAGCATTAGACCTCCTGCAGCGTGCGGTCACCCGGCTAGCCGCCATGAAAAGATCAGATAGCGAACTCGAGCAAATCAAAGCGATAGATCAGCAATACCTGCACGCTGTCCAGGCTCGCGACTACGAGCAGATGTCCGAGTTGAATAAGGCCTTTCACCTGAAAATAGCCAAGGCTGGGAAAAACTCATATCTCACGGCTGGATATGAGCGCTTGTTGGGTGAGGGTCAGCGCCTCCTCCACCTTCACTTCGACTACATCATCAACTCGGCGAGTTCGATAAGTCTTCACAGGGACCATGACCGGATCATCGCGGCTATCAGTAGCCGTGACGCTGATGAAGCCGAAGAAGCGGCCCATGAACACACGATGCTTTTTCAAAGAAGATTCCTAGACTTCATGCAGCAAAATCTGACGTCGACTATCGCGACACGGGTCGGCTGAATAGCCGCAACAGAGACATGAGGAGTTTGCCTGCGACCCGATTCGCTCATCACCTAACAATGGAAAGCTGGATCGTCGGAAAAGCCGATTCAAGGCTGGCTCTGTTTTATGGCCTCGGGACAGGAGTGCGCTGCAATACCAATTTTGTCTTCGATGTTATTACAAATATATGACACCACTCATCTGACCACTCACATTGACTACCCCAAAGTCGAAGGTGTACTGGATCATGGCCGGCGTCAGTCTTTGCGCCGGGCTCATGACGGCGGTCTGAGATGGGCTCTCAGCTCACTCGGCCACCCACGGATGCTGATCCTAGGCTTCATCACCTATGCGGTGTTGGTTATTTCGATGATGCCACTCATAGTCCCTATCTGACTCGCGGCGCTGGCGATGCTGGTCACCGCGCTACCGCTGCCTATCGCGCAGTCGGTGTGCTACCCCGCCTATGCTGAGCGGTTTCCCACGCGGGTGCGCTATACCGGCATGACCATCGCTGGACTCCACGATGATTACCAGCAGGCGAACCTGGTGATCGTGCAGCAGACCCAAGCCGATGCCCAGCTGTTGTTCTGTCTGCGCAATCCCAAGACCTGTCCGATTCTCGCCGTGGGGGATGCCGGCGATCCTCGGATGCAGCTGCCCGGGGCGCCCATCGACATCCGGACTATGCTGCCGCGCTATCGGTCAGCCTTCCTCCCAAGACCTTCCCTTTCCCTTCCATCGCGCGTGGGGCGCGGGTGGTTAGTGGGAGAAGCCCGGGCGGAGGGGTGTAGGGGAATGGGAGAGAGGGCATATGCAGGGGTGGTATAATTCGATGTGGCACTCTGTTGCTAGCTCCAACATGCTTGCGAATGCTCTTACTCAATCACCCTAAGGAGGGAATCACCAGCCTCCACTTTCCCGAGTAACTCAGCTGCAACTGCGCCAGTGGAGGCACGTCGAGGTGTGGAAACGCTGCCCATGGGCTCTGCAGGCAGTGCATCACCGCAGCACGAACGACCATGGGATGGGTCACCGCAATCCAATGCCCCGGATCTCGAACGTCATCCAACAAAAGAGCGATGCGTCGGCCTACCTCAACAAATGACTCGCCCCCATGCGAATCGAAGTGGGGATCGGTCAGCCAAGCCTGCAAAAGCGCTGGCTCACTTTGCTGCAGGTCTTTCAGAGACGTTCCTGCCCAACTCCCAAAGTCGCAGTCGCGCAGGCGCTGCTCGACCGTCCCTGATAGGCCGAGTAGCTGAGCCGTTCGCGCAGCTCTCAACTCCGGACCAATCAGGACCCTGGAATTCTCCAGCGCTATCAGCGGCTTCAAGGCTGTGGCTGCTACATCATCGCTACCCAAGGGGAAACGGCCTGATCGCTGAGCTGCGGTTGCTGCATGGGCTATCAGCGTCAGGTAGATAGCTTTCATGTATCGGCCTTTGGTACGTGAATTTTCACAGGGTGTATCATCTTGTTTCGCATTGGGAAGCCGGTGAAAACCCGGCGCGGTCGCGCCACTGTAATCGACTCCGAGAGCCAGACCCCAATGTCGTCAACCGTCCTTTTTTCCTGATCGAACGCGTCATTCTCCAGGAGCCTTGCATGTCCACGACTACTGTTACCGCCCCGGACAGCGATCTGTCGCTGCCTTCCCTACCACTCAGCGAAATCATCCCTTGGGCGGTCTTCGCTGGCCTGCTCCTGCTGCTAGCCATCTATTTCGTAGGTGCTGAGCAAGGTGCTACGGCGCTCTTTTCGGGTACCTACGTACACGAGTTCGTGCACGACGGGCGCCATTTGCTGGGCTTCCCCTGCCACTGATTGAGGAAGACGAAATGACAGGCAATCTCTTGCTGCGCGGCATGATCGCCGGGCTGCTCGCAGGCATGCTCGCTTTCGGTTTTGCGAAGGTGTTCGGTGAGCCCTCAGTCGACCAGGCAATCGCTTTCGAGGGGATGATGGCGCACAACCATGATCACGGCGATGGCACCACTGATGAAGAAGAGGAACCCGTCAGTCGTGGAGTGCAGAGCTCCATCGGGTTGCTCACGGGTGTGGTCGTCTATAGCACTTCTATCGGTGGCATCTTCGCCCTAGTCTTCGCGTTTTCAATGGGGCGTCTGGGTAGCGTAAAGCTCGGCCCGCGCGGATTGGCGGCCGTTCTAGCCGTGCTGGCCTTTATCAGCGTGGTACTGGTACCTGCGCTCAAGTATCCAGCCAATCCGCCGTCTGTAGGTGACCCTGAAACCATTCGGCAGCGCACGAAGCTCTTCTTCCTAATGGTGGTCGTATCTTTGGCCGCGCTGGTGGCGGCGATCAACGTGTTTCGCAAGCTGCTGGGTCGTCTCGACGGCTGGGCATCGATCACAGTCGCCGTCGTTTTTTACGTGGTGATTATGGCAATCGCTGCCGGCGTGTTTCCGGTGATTAACGAAGTGCCGGAAGGGTTCTCTGCCTCGTTGCTCTGGAACTTCCGTATCGCCTCCCTGGGAATACATGCGGTGGTCTGGACAACATTGGGCCTCGTTTTCGGCTGGTTGGCACAGGGGCCCGTATTGGCACCACGAAGTCGGCACATCGCTCGCCTTCAGTCCTGACGGCTCAGTCCAGCTACTAAGCTGAAGTAAAAAGAGAAACGCCTGATGGAAACATCAGGCGTTTTTTATCGGCCCAATTTCAGTATGGGACCGTACTGGATCGTTCGCATGTTGAAAGCGTGGTATTTGCTAGCCTCGCAGCTCTCTCAGAACGATGTCTGCACCATCACTCAAGGCTTTCAATTTGCTTCTCGCAACTCCCCGGGACAAAGGTGCCATACCGCAGTTTGTGCACGGATAAAGCTTGTCGGCTGCAACGAAATGGAGCGCCCTCCGTAAGGTGTGAGCAACTTCCTCAGGACCTGGCGCCCTACCCCATCATCACCTATCTCAACCGGTCGCCAATGCGCTCCTACGTCGATCAGGCTTTGAGCGAAGCCGGCGTCGTCCCGGATATTCGGGCCCAGGTGAGCCTGGCATTGACCGGCATGATGCTCGCCCGCTTCGGCGCCGGCATCGCGCTGGTCGAGCCCTTTCTGCTCTCAGTCATGGGGCTGCCCGGCCTGGTGGCACGGCCGCTCACGCCCAGTATTGCGGTACGCACGCTGATCCTGCGTCACCGTGATCCCGGTTGCAGCAGGACTTCCTCGAGCATCTCAAACAGCGCTACGCGCGTCCGGGACAATTGCCGTTGATGCAAGCGATTCCACAAGAGACACAGAACCCTACGAAGGATATGTAGCAATGCAGGGAATCGGATGAGACCTCGCCATCGAGTACCTTCGCTTCCTTTCCCCAACCCTTCTATCGCGCGCGCGGGGCGCGGGCGGATAGTAGGGGGAGCCCGGGTGGAGGCGGTGCAGGGGGGTAGTGAAGATGAGTGGCATGTGCAGGGGTGATACGTTTATTTCGTTAACAACGCTGAAAAAGAAGCGCCCGGAGATGGGGATTAGGCGTAGCTCGTTTTCGACCATAAAGGGACAGGACATCATGGCCAGCAAGAAGGCCTTGGTGCTAGGGAGAAGTCACCAAGCGGACAGGGTGCCCCGTGTGGTTCCAGGTAGGCGGCTGCCGCGTCCCTCGACGCTCTAACTGATCAGGTCTTTGGTAGGACCAACTGGTGGCGGCTGAAGAAGCGGTCTAGCTCCCGAGACTCCGGCTCCCGACCCGTAAAGATCTTCAGGTATTCAGGAATGAACTTCAGACGGTACTCCAGCGGTTCGACGGTCTTCATGCTGATGTAGCCGATCTGGGTCAGGTAGATGGAGCGAGCACGGGTTTCGGCAGCCCGGCCCTCGAAGCCAAAGCGGTCGAACATGATCTTGAGCGCAGTAATGCGCAAGGCATCGGCCTCGGCGATGTCTTGTGCCACCTCGGCGGACTGCAGCGCCCAGCTGCGCATGGCGAACTCGAACTGGGAATCAAACAGCCGGGTATCCAGCCAGCAGTCGAAGACGTTGAGGATGGCTTCGGTGATGGATTCTGCATAGGCCTCGGTGCGGGCCACTAGGTTACCGGTGTTCTTGCTCTTCCACAGGTCAATCAGCGCCTGCAGCAGCGCCTCCCGATCCTCAAAGGCCCAGTAGAAGCTCGTGCGCGAAAGCTTGAGCTTCTTAGCTAGCGGCTGGATGCGTACGGCATCCACGCCCGATTCTTTGAGGGCCTCATAAGCTGCATTCAACCAGCTCTCCATGGAGCTACGCGAAGTTTCTATTGCAGGGCGGGCAGATGCTTTCATGAGGCAATAGTACAGCGCCCATGGACGCTCGCCAACCAAACATGTTCACCAGCGACAGGCCAGTTGACACCTGTGTACATAGGGTTTTAATTTTGGTTCCACCTGATGAGCGCTGGTGGAACCGAACATGAAGAACGATCCTCTGCTGCAGCCGTATCAACTCAAGCACCTGACGATGCGCAATCGCGTCATCATCACCTCGCACGAACCCGCCTACCCCGAAGAGGGCATGCCCAAGCAGCTCTACCGCGCCTATCACGTGGAGCGCGCTAAGGCTGGTGTGGCGATGACGATGACGGCCGGCTCGGCGGCCATCTCTCGCGACAGTCCGCCGGTGTTCAACAACGTCCTGGCCTACAAGGATGAGGTAGTCGGCTGGCTCAAGGACCTCACCGACGAGTGCCACGAACACGGCGCGGCGGTGATGATCCAGCTGACCCATTTGGGCCGCCGCACCCGTTGGGACAAGGGAGATTGGTTGCCGGTGGTGTCTTCTTCGCACAATCGTGAGCCGGCCCACCGCGCCTTTCCCAAACGCCTGGAAGCCTGGGACATCGAGCGTATCGTCAAGGACTACGCCGACGCAGCCGAACGCATGGTCGCCGCGGGCATGGACGGTATTGAGCTGCAGGCCTACGGCCACCTAATGGACCAGTTCTGGTCACCGCTGACCAATGACCTAGACGAACCCTACGGCGGCTCCCTGCGCAATCGCCTGACCTTCACCTTCGAGGTGCTCAAGGCCATCCGCGCCCGCGTCGGCGACCAATTCATCATTGGCATGCGTTACACCGCCGACGAAGTCGCCAAGGGCGGCTTGACCAAGGACGAAGGCCTGACCATCACCCAGCTGCTCAAGGACAGTGGGATGATCGACTTCCTCAACGTCATCCGCGGCAATATCGCCACCGACGCCGCCCTCACCGACATCATCCCGGTGCAGGGCATGCGCAACGCCCCGCACCTGGACTTCGCCGGCGAGATCCGTTCGCGCACCGCCTTCCCCACCTTCCATGCGGCCAAGATTCCCGACGTCGCCACCGCCCGCCACGCCATCGCCGCGGGGCTGGTGGACATGGTTGGCATGACCCGCGCGCACATGACCGATCCGCATCTGGTGCGCAAGCTGATCGAGGGGCGCGAAGACGACATCCGCCCCTGTGTTGGTGCCAACTATTGCCTGGACCGCATCTATAACGCCGGGGCGGCCTACTGCATCCACAACGCTGCCACCGGCCGCGAAACCACCATGCCGCACACCATCCCCAAGGCTGCCACCCGGCGCAAGGTGGTGGTGGTGGGTGCCGGCCCCGGTGGGCTGGAAGCCGCCCGCGTGGCAGGCGAGCGCGGCCACCAGGTGGTAGTGCTGGAACTGGCTGAGCAGGCCGGTGGCCAGGTGCGGCTTACCGCTCAGTCCGAGCGGCGCAAGGAGATGCAGAGCATCATCGACTGGCGCTTGGCCCAATGCGATCGCCTCGGTGTGCAGTTCCACTTCAACACCTGGGCGGATGCCGAGCGGATACAGGCGGAAGATCCGGACGTGGTGATCATTGCCACCGGCGGCCTGCCCCATACGGAGGTGCTCGAGCGCGGTAACGAGCTGGTGGTATCCAGCTGGGACATCATCGCTGGCGACGTCAAACCGGGGCGCAATGTGCTGGTTTACGACGATGCCGGCGACCATGCCGGGCTGCAGGCCGCCGAATTCATCGCCCGTAGCGGGGCGCGCACCGAGATCATGACCCCCGATCGCAGTTTCGCCCCTGAGGTCATGGGCATGAACCTGGTGCCCTACATGAGATCCCTGCAGGGGCTGGACACCCACTTCACCGTCACCTACCGGCTCAAGGCCGTGGAGCACGACGGCAACGGGTTCAAGGCCACGGTCGGCACCGACTACAGCGATCTGGAAAGGGTCTTCCACTACGACCAAGTGGTGGTCAACCACGGTACCTTGCCGCTGGACGAGCTCTATTTCGAACTCAAGCCGCTGGCCAGCAACGAGGGCGCGGTGGAGTACCAGGATTTGATCGTCGGCCGGCCGCAGCAACTCGCCACCAACCCTGCAGGTCGCTTCCAACTGTTCCGCATCGGCGATGCGGTGTCTTCGCGCAACACCCACGCCGCCATCTACGATGCGCTGCGCTTGGTGAAAGACCTATAAGAACAACGGCTCGCCTCGTGATGAGCCTGTTGCACCCTTTTCTGCCTCTTCGATGTATCACAAGAACACGCCAGCCACGGCTGGCCAGACGAGGTTTTCATGCATTACCCAGAGTCCCTCCCCGGCTTCGATCCGCTCGTAGACGCCCGCTTGAGCTTCCGCCAGGACCCCAGCGTCAGCGATCACCAGCTCGCCCCGCTCGATGAGGAGTTGCTGCGTGCTCACGCCGCCATCGACCGCCGCGCACTGCGTCGCTACCGATTGGAGCGCATCCGCGCGCAACTGGTGGAACACGACTACGCCGCGGTGCTGCTGGCCGATCCGATTAACATCCGCTACGCCACGGACACTAACAACCTTGGGTTGTGGGTCATGCACTCCCCCAGTCGCTATGTGCTGGTAACTGCCACCGGCCCGATGATTCTGTTCGACTTCACCAGCAGCAAGCACAACAGCGAACACGTCGAGACCATCGACGAGATCCGCCCCGCAACGCCCTGGCTGTACTTCCTGGCCGGTCCGCGGGTCGAGGAGAAGGCGACTTCCTGGGCCCACGAAGTCGCCGAACTGGTGCTGCACCACGGCGGCGGCAACCGGCGCTTGGCAGTAGATCGCTGCGATCCCTGGGGCGCTACCAAGCTTGTCGATCTGGGCCTGACCCTGCACGACGCCCAGCCGCTCATGGAGCAGGCTCGACTTATCAAGTCAGCGGAGGAACTGGCCAGTCATCAGGTTTCGATGGGTGTCTGTGACCTGGCCATCGCGCGGATGCGCGCCAGCCTGCGGCCCGGCATCACTGAGAACCAGCTGTGGAGCATTCTGCACGGCACCAATGTCGCCCATGGCGGCGAGTGGGCCGAGAGCCGCCTGCTCAGCTCGGGCCAGCGCACCAACCCCTGGTTTCAGGACGCCACGGACAAGCCTATTCAGGCCGGAGAAATGGTCTGTTTCGATACCGACATGGTCGGCCCTGGCGGCTATCTGTCGGACATCTCGCGCAGCTTCGTTTGCCCCGGTCAGCCGGCCACGGTGCGCCAGCGTGAGCTGTTGCAAACGGCGGCCGAGCAGCTGACGCAGAACATCAACCTACTGCGCCCAGGCCTGAGTTTCCGCGAATTTGCTGAGCGCTGCTGGCCCGTGCCGGAGAGGTACCGGCATAACCGCTACATGATGATGCTGCACGGCGTCGGCCTGGTGGACGAATACCCCAGCGTGGCCTACGCCACCGACTTCGTCGACTGGGGCTACGACGGTACCTTCGCCGAGAACATGGTGGTCTCGGTGGAGAGCTTCATCGGTGAACAGGGCGGCCCCGAGGGGGTGAAGCTGGAAGAGCAGGTGGTAATCACAGCAGCGGGTGCGGTGAAGCTGTCGCGCACCCCGTTGTTGGATCCCGACCTGTACTGAAGGCCCCGCCTCCCTCGTGGAGGCGCCCCTCGAGGAATACGAGATGAGCCAGATGAGTATCGTCAGAACCCCCGTATCGCCAGCGCAACCGGAAACCCGGGAGCGCCCGACCTTCCTGCGCCTGGAAGGCATCGGTAAAAGCTTCGGCCCTTACGAGGTCTTGCAGGACGTATCCTTAGATATGGCCAAGGGCGAAGTCCTGGCCATCATCGGCCCCAGCGGGTCGGGCAAGAGCACCCTGCTGCGCTGCATCAACCAGCTGGAGCCGCCTACCCGGGGCACGGTCACGCTGGAAGGCCTCACCCTGCAGGCCGGCGAGATCCCCCGCCAGCAGCTGGTGGCCCTGCGCCGACGCATCGGCATGGTGTTCCAGTCCTTCAACCTGTTTCCGCACATGACCGTGCTGCAGAACGTCAGCCTGGCCCAGGTGCGTAGCCTGGGCCGCAGTCGCCAGGAGGCGGATCGGCGTTCGCTACAGCTGCTCGAACGCGTCGGCCTCGCCGCTAAGGCCAAGTCCTATCCCAGCCAGTGCTCCGGCGGCCAACAGCAGCGCGTGGCCATCGCCCGTGCCCTGGCCCTGGACCCGGAGCTGATGCTCTTCGATGAGCCCACCTCGGCCCTGGATCCTGAGCTTGGCATGGAGGTACTCAAGGTGATGCAGGAACTGGCCCAGGAAGGCATGTCGATGATCATGGTTACCCATGAGATGCACTTCGCCGAGACCGTCTCTGACCGCGTGGTGGTCATGGCGGACGGGCGCATCATCGAACAGGGGCCGAGCGCCCAGGTCATGCGTAATCCGCAACACGAGCGGGTGCAGCAATTCCTGGCCGCGGTGAGGAATCGCTGATGGGTACCATTCTTTACGCCCTGCTCCAGGGCATTCCCTGGACCCTGGCGGTGACCGCCACCGCCTTCGCCATTGGCGTGGTGCTGGGCTTTCCGCTGTGCGGCCTGCGCGTATGCCGGATCAAGCCGGTGCGCCTGCTGGCCTTCGCGGTGATCCTCACGCTGCGCGCCATTCCTCCTATCGTCTGTCTATTCTTCATATTCTTCGGCCTGGGCGGTGGCTGGCTGACTCTGTCGCCCTTCGCCGCCGCCACCCTAGGCCTTGGGCTGATCACCGCTGCCCATATGGCCGAGGTCTATCGTGGCGCCCTCACCGGAATTCCCGCCGGCCAGTACGAAGCGGCGCTGGTGCTCAACCTCAGCGCCCGACAGCGCTTTTTCGACGTCATCCTGCCGCAACTGGTGCGCATCGCCATCCCGGCCGCGGCCACCTATGCCATCGGCCTGCTCAAGGACTCGGCCATCGCCTCGACCCTGGGCGTCACCGACATCAGCGCCGCCGCCTACCAGCAAACTCAGCAGACGTTTCAGGGCTTGCCGGTATATAGCCTCGCCGCCCTGCTCTACATCGCCCTGAGCGTGCCGGTGGCGCTGCTCGCCCGCCGCCTGGGCGACCACCTGAGCCGGAGGATCCAGCGATGACCGAACTTTTTGCCAACTGGCTCGAGTGGTTTCCCGATCTCTGGCACGGCCTGCTGCTATCGCTCCAGGTGACTGCCCTGGCGTTGCTGGTGGGTATTCCCCTAGGTCTGATATTCGCCCTGGGTGTCTCCAGCCGGGCGCTGCCGCTGCGCTGGCTGACGGTGGTGCTGGTGGAGCTGGGCCGTGGTGCACCGGCGTTGATCCTGCTGCAGTATTTCTATTTCGGCTTACCGTCTGCCCACATCACCCTCACCGCCTACAGTGCCGCTGCTCTGGCCCTGGCCTACTGCACCGGCGCCTATACCAGCGAGATCCTCAGAGGTGGCCTGGACGCCGTCGCCCAGGGCCAGCGCGAAGCCGCGGATGTGATCGGCCTGAACGCGCTCGATTCGCTGCGCTTCGTCATCCTTCCCCAGGCCTTGCGCATCGCCATTCCAGCCTTGCTGGGCTTTTCCATCATGATCTTCCAGGCCTCGTCGCTGTGCTTCACCATCGCCTTGCCAGAGCTGGTGAGCCGCGCCTCGATGATCGGCTCCAGTACCTTCCAATACATGCCCGTGCTGGTCCTGGCGGGCTTGATGTACGCGGCCCTGTGCATTCCCGCAGCCTTGCTGGTGGGAAACCTGGAACGCCGCCTGGCCCCGGAACGGGCCTGACCTTCGCCCTGCCGATCATCTCTCCAAGGACTATCGCCATGACCGATGCAGCTAGCCTTTTCAAGCGCCTCACCCTCGCCACCCTACTGCTGAGCGGCAGCACCATCGCCCTCGCAGACTGCAAGCCCGCGCACACCTTCGATACCCTGGAAAAGGGCGTACTCAAGGTGGCGACCTACGTATTCCCGCCCTATGCCATTCCCGGGCCCGACGCCCAGGTAGGCGGCGTGGAGGGCGATATCGTCAAGAGCTTCGCCGCAGCCGAATGCCTGACCGTACGCGCCACCACGGTCGATACCGCCGCAGTAGTGCAATCGGTGATCACCCGCCGTGCCGACCTCGGTATCGGCGACTGGTATCGCACTGCCGAGCGAGCCAAGGTGCTAGGTCTTTCCGCCCCCACCTTCCTCGACGTTATGGGCATCATCTCCAAGGACAACTTGACCCGCATCGATCAGCTTGAAGGCAAGCGCGTGGGCACCGTGCAGGGCTATCTCTGGGTAGCAGACCTAAAGAAGGTGCTGGGCGACAACCTGGTGCTCTACCCCAACCCCGTGGCCATGGCTCAAGATCTAGCCTCCGGTCGCCTGGACGTCGCCACCGACAGCTTTGCCGTGGCCAAAACCGCCCAGCAAAAAGGTGCCTATTCAGGAGCCAGCATCAACGTCGCCGAAGGTGATCCACGGGTCAGGGCTTCACAGCAGCCCGGCCAGGCTGCCATCCTCTTTGCCAAACAGAACGAAGCCCTTGGTCAGGCACTGTCGGCGCACATCCAGCAAATGCATCAGGACGGTAGCCTGCGCAAGATCGTCTCCAGCTACGGCCTCGAAGAGAAGATCACCGACGTCGGCGCCCCTCGGTTGATCGAATGATGCGACTGGTCGCGGAGAACTGCACGTCGGCTGATACTGGCCTGGACATCCGCTTGCCGCTGCGCGAGCGCTTGGTCCAGGCGGCCCTTAGGTTATTTGTCGCCCAGGGCTATCAGGCCGTGAGCATGCGTGACTTGGCGCGCTGCGTGGGAATACAGCCGGGTTCACTGTACTACCACGTGCAGAGCAAGGAGGATCTCCTAGTCGAGTTGCTGGAAGGTACCTTGACCGAGCTGCTTCACCTAACCCGGCGAGCACTGCGCGACCAGACGCCGCCAAGCGCTCGTTTATCGGCCTTCCTGAGGATCTACTTCGACTTCAAGACTGACCACGAAGATGAGTTACGCCTCCTGGGCCAGGAGATACCTCTGCTATCCGCCGAAGCCAGAACAGGCATCCAGACCCTGCGCGAAGCCTACCTGGCAGAGTTGGTCCAGGTTCTTCAATGTCTGCCGATGGGCGCGGGTATGCCATGCGACGGCCTGGCGCGCCTGCTACTTGCCGCCCTGAGCGGACAGTTCTACTGGCAGGTACCTGATCGGGAGTTGCAAGGATTCCTGCTCCAGGCCTTGAATGCCATGTCCCGCCTGCGGATCAGCCCGTCTTGAGCCAGGCTACCTGTCACCCGCTGACGCACCACGAAGCCGAAGCCCTGGCGCGGGCCTGTTGCCTGCGCCAGGGCGCCAGCCCCGCGGTGTCCGACTCCCTGACCGCGGCGACCCTGGCTGCCGAACACCGCGGCTTGCCTGCGCTTGGTCTCGCCCATCTTCTCGATTACCTGGATGGCTTTCGCCAGGGTCGGATAGATCCCATAGCCGAGCCCGTGCTCACGCGCCCCGCTCCCGCGCTGATCCAGAGCGATGCCCAGCGTGGCATCGCCCAACTGGGTTTCGACCGTGCTTTCGAGGATCTCTGCAAGACGGCCAGGAATTTCGGCCTGAGTCTGTTCGCGCAGCGCGAAGCCTTTACCTGCGGCGAGTTGGGCTATTACACACGCCGTCTTGCCCGAGAGGGATTGGTGGCACTCGCTTTCACTAACGGACCGGCTTTGCTGGCGCCCCAAGGTAGTAGCCGGGCGCTGTATTCGACCAATCCGCTGGCCTTCGCCGCCCAGGCCGCAGACGGGCGTTTACTGGCAATAGATCAGGCATGCAGCTCCACCGCTTTCGTCAATCTTCTGCATGCGGCCGAGACGGACTCTTTAATCCCGGAGGGTTGGGCGCTAGATGCAGCCGGCCAGTCTACCTGTAATGCCCAAGACGCTGTGCGCGGCACCCTGCTGGCGTTCGGCGGCGCCCGTGGCGCCAATATCGCCTTGATGGTAGAAGTCTTGGCGGCTGGGGTCACCGGCGCGAACTGGTCCCTGGATGCAGGCGATTTCCGTCAGGGATCGTCTAGTCCTAGTGCCGGCATGCTGGTTGTGGCGATCGCCCCACGCCTGCTGGACGATGACTTCCCCTACCGCCTTGGACGGCAACTTACACGTCTTGCCGATAACGGCGTTTACCTACCCGGCGTCAGTAGGTGGCAAGACGGGGTAGTGGATCAAAACTCTCATATATTGTTACCTAATGAACTGTATCTGCACCTTATTGCGCTGAGCTAACAAGACGCTCATAAAAGGCTAGCAAAGGCCTTGGCGATGTTCCCTTTCAACGACCCAAGGCTGTTCTTGCAGCCATTCCTGCTCTTCCCTTCTATCACGCGCGTGGCGCGGGCGGTCAGTAGGTGGAGCCCGGGCAGAGGAGGTACAGGGGCCAGTCGGGCAGCGAGCATGTGCAGGGGTGATATGTTTATCGGACCGGCTGGCGGGCCTTGCATTCCGCCAGCAGCGCGTACGCTACAGCTAGATCTCTCGCCTGGCCCCGGGCACATCTGCGACAGGAGATTTCGATGCATGTGGACCGCATGCTCGGTTGGCTGTAAGCCATCCGCCTCTTGGAAGTGATCCAGACCTAACTCAAAATGACCTGTTGATGTAGGTGAGATTGCTCGAATGACAGACCGACCGCCGAATGTGCGCAAGCAGTACAGGGCTATCGCTGAAGTAGTCCGCCAATACACGGAAAAGCAAGTCAAAGAGGCGCCCGAGATGATCGGCGCCGTCGCCGACCACCACCTAATCAGATATGACAGCATCGACCATAACGCCCTGAAGAAAATGGAAGAGTGGTCAAGCAGTGACTTTCGCAAGCAGTGGCGGGATGTGCCAAGGCTGGGTAGAGGGCATCCGAAGGCGATCAGCCTATCGCTCTGGCACGATCAGACGTTATGCGGCCTGTGCTTTGCCACTCCGAAAAAAAGCAAGGTCCGAATCAAACTGATGCTGCTTGAGGGGCATCCTGATGAGCAGCATCCACTCAAGGGACTCGTGGCTTCCCTGATGCTCGTGGCGATCGAAAACTATGCCAGGCTCATCGGTCTGGAGAAGATCCTGATACCGGAACCGCTGCCAGGTGCCGTGCCACTCTACAAGGAGCTTGGCTTCGACTACGATGCGGACAATCAACTTGTCAAGGCTGTCGAACCGTCTTAGCATGAATGACAACGCCCCCGTGGAGGTGCAAATGTCCAAATCCGATAAAGTCGAATCCGGCAAGGTTGCTCACGACGAGCGCTTGTCTGCGATTTGGGAGCTGGCCAATTCACGTCTTGGCTCGAAGCTTTCGGCCTCGCAGCGTCGTATGCTCGCTGTTGCCGTCGCCCGTGGTGCTGAACTGGAACCCAGTGGCGTCCTGGCTGGCCCGATGAACGCGAAAAAGAAAAAGGCGCCAGTGAGCGAGCATAGGCACTCCGCCTAAGTATTCTCCTCTGGAAAGCCGCCTTCGGGCGGTTTTTTTGTGCCTGTCACCCGCGCAAGCTGGCGAGTGCCTGGGGCCAACGCCGCAGGCGTCGTGGAGAAGAACTTCCACGACCAGGACAAGCCGATGGGAGTCCCAGCATTTTCCGACGTCCCGCGAGCAACAAATTTTTTGCTGCTCGCGGGCAACAAATTGCGCTTTTGATGAAAGAAAACTTGGGATGAGATGGAGGCGCACCTTCTCACGAGGATTCCACCCATGGCGCTGTCACCCTTTCACCTTGCGATTCCCGTCTACAACCTGGCAGCCGCGCGCCACTTCTACTGTGACGTCTTTGGCCTTGCCGAAGGGCGTTCCAGCGAGCACTGGGTCGACTTCGATTTCTACGGGCACCAGCTGGTGATCCACGAGCACCCCAAGACTACTTCGCAGGGAGCGGCGCATACCAACGCGGTCGATGGCCACGATGTGCCGGTGCCGCACTTCGGCATCATCCTGAGCTGGGATGAATGGGAGGCCCTGGCCGATCGCCTGCGAGCGCGCGAAACCAAGTTCGTGATCGAGCCCTACATCCGCTTTCAGGGCCAGGTCGGCGAGCAGGCCACCATGTTCCTCTTCGACCCCTGCGGCAATGCCCTAGAGTTCAAGGCCTTCAAGGATATGAGCCAGCTGTTCGCCAAGTAGCACCGGGCGGCCCCGGCCGCTCGTGATGTCGCCGCGACCGGAGCCTCGAGAATTCCGGCGCGCTTCCCGTGATGTCTTCGCCTGCCGGTAACTCCTGTGGAAACTGCGAGCACTATTGCGCCCCTCTCCTCTGCAAGGCTTGAATGGCAGATTCGTCCGGTCGGCGAGCGCCTGTTGGTGATCGAGGCCAGCGCAGCACCGTCCGCGACGTTGAGCCGCCGCCTCGGCGCACTCGCCGCCTACCTGAACGAGCGCCAGGCCCAAGGCGCCCTATCCGGGGTGAGCGATATCGTGCCGGCGCTGGCCAGCATCGGCGTGCACTATCGCCCCTGGCAGGTAGCGGAGTATCTGAGGTATCCGACGCCGTTCGCGGCCCTGGCCGCCCAACTGCAGCTCTTGCTCGACGACAGCGACCAAGTCGGATCCCACTCGCCGCGGCTGATCGAGATCCCCGTCTGCTACGGCGGCGAATTTGGACCGGATCTGGCAGCAGCTGCCGCGGACTGTGGGATGTCCGAAGCCGAACTCATCTCGTTGCACGGTGCCGAGGTCACGGTGCTGATGCTTGGCTTCGCACCTGGACATCCCTACCTTGGCCACTATGACGAGCGCCTGGCACTACCACGCCGCCGCGTGCCCCGTACCCGAGTGCCAGCCGGCAGCCTGGGCCTGGCCAATCGGCAGAGCGTCATCTACCCGCAGACTCTCCCGGGCGGCTGGTCCCTGATCGGACGTACGCCCTGGCGCCTGTTCGATCCACAGGCAGAACAAGCCTGCCGGCTACGCGCCGGCGATCGAATCCGCTGCGTGCCGATTGATGCGGCCACCTTTGCCGCCCAGCAGGAGGTGCGGCCATGACCCTGGAAGTCCTGACCCCGGGCCTGGCCAGCACCTTCCAGGACCTTGGACGCCATGGCCACCAGCAGTGGGGCGTGCCGGTGGGCGGCCCCATGGATGAGGTATCCCATCGCCTGGCCAACGCCCTGCTGGGCAATGCGCCCGACGCGCCGGCGCTCGAGATCACCCTCCTCGGGCCAACGCTGTATTGCCATGGTCGCTGCCGTCTTGCCCTGACCGGTGCGGACCTGGGCGCGTCACTGAATAGCCGGCCTTGGCCGCCCGGCCAGACGCGGACCTTGCGAGAGGGCGACCAGGTCAGCTTCGGTCGCCGTCGGAGCGGCGCCCGCGCCTATCTGGCGGTGGCCGGCGGCTTCCGCCTGGAAAAGGTGCTGGGCAGCAGCACCACCAACCTGCGCTCCGGCTTTGGTGGCTGGCATGGCCGCCGGCTCGAGAAGGGTGACCTGCTGCCCCTAATGGGCAGCTTTGCCAATCCCCCGCGCCTGCTGATACCGGACAGCCTGGCGCATGTGATCGGCACCGCCCCGCTGCGGCTGTTGCCAGGTCGCGACTGGACCGCTTTTACCGATGCCGCCCAGGCCGCACTGCGCGAGAGCCCTTTCACCGTCACTCCACAGTCCGACCGCATGGGTTACCGCCTGCAGGGCCCCACGCTGCAGTTCGCTACGCCCCGTGAGTCCCTGTCCGAGGCGGTCGCGTTCGGCACCGTGCAGGTACCGCCGGATGGCCAGCCCATCGTGCTCATGGCCGACCGCCAGACCACGGGCGGCTATCCCTGCATCGCCCAGGTCGCCCACGTCGACCTTCCACGCCTGGCGCAGTGTGTGCCTGGCGATGTTCTCGCCTTCACCTTCATCGACCTCGCTGAAGCGCAGCGCCTGGATCTTGCCCGCGAGCGCCTGTTGGCGGCGCTTGAGCGTAACCCCAGCGTCGCCTGACACCACCCGGATCGGTGCGACAGACGCCGACCGTTCTCACCTTGCCCCACCCTGCTGAGCAACGTTCCCATTACAGAAGGATACGTCCATGTCTCGCGTGCTCTCTTCCACCCCCCTCACGGCCGCTGCATCCCGGGCCGATACCGAACGCCTGGCGCGCCGCGCGGCCACTGCCGCTGCCACCGGTACCGCCATCGAGTATTACGAGTTCGGCGTCTATGGCTTCATGGCGGCCTTCCTCGGGCCACTGTTCTTTCCTGGTGACGATCCCACCGCGGCGCTGCTCGCGGTCCTGGCGGTCTTCGGCAGCGCTTTCCTGGTGCGTCCCCTGGGTGGGGTGCTGCTTGGGCGTCTAGGCGATCGGCACGGCCGGCGCCTGGTGCTGCTGGTTACCGTGATCGGCATGGGGCTGGCCACCGCCGGTATCGGTCTGCTGCCCACCACCGCCCAGGCTGGCTTGCTGGCGCCAGTACTGCTAGTCGCGCTGCGCCTGGTGCAGGGATTCTTCGCCGGCGGCGAGGTGATCGGCGCGGCTGCCTTCGTCGCCGAGTCGGCGCCTGAAGGCAGACGGGGCTTCTTCGGCGCCTTCACCCCGGTAGGGGTCGCCTTGGGCGGCTCGCTGGCCGCTATCGTCTGTGGCGTCACCACCACCCTCGCCGGCGCGGAAGCGATGCAGGCCTGGGGCTGGCGTGTGCCCTTCCTGCTGGCTCTGCCGCTGGTGGCATTGTCCGCTGTGCTACGGCACAACGTAGAGGAGACGCCGGCATTCCAACGCTTTCTGTCCAAGTCTCAACCACCCAAGGCGCCGGTGCGGGAAGTACTCGCCGACCACCGCCCGGCGGTCCTCAAGGTCATGCTGCTCGCGCTGGGGCAGAACGCTGGCTACTGGGTCGGGCTCATCTTCATGAACCTCTACCTGACTACGCACCTTGGCTACCCCAAGGCACAGATGTACTGGATCATGGCGGGCGTCAGCCTGTGCGCGGCACTGATGATGCCGTTCTGGGGCGGACTGTCGGATCGACTCGGCCGGCGGCGGGTGCTCACCCTGGGCTTCACCGCCTATGTGGTGCTGGTGATCCCGATGATGCTGCTCATGGCCCAGGGCAACATCTGGCTCGCGGCGCTGGCGGTGCTGGTGGCCGCGCTACCAATGCCGATCGTGCAGTCGGTGGGCTACCCCACTTATGCCGAGCAGTTTCCCACCCGGGTGCGCTATACCGGCATGGCCATCGCCATCAATCTGGGCGCCATCCTCGGCGGGGGACTCACCCCCTACCTCTCGACCTGGCTCATGGCCAAGAGCGGCAACCTGCTGATGCCGGGTTTCCTCCTGGCCACTGCAGCAGTCATCGCTCTGGTAACGCTGCGCCTGGTGCGGGAAACCTCGAAGGAGGCACTGCAGTGACGCCGGCCGAGTTGCGCTCGCAGATTGCCCAGGGCGAATGGACCACACCCACCGCCGGCGTGCTCGATGACTACCAGCAGGCCAACCTGGTGATCGTGCCGCAGGCCGAGGCCTATGCGCTACTGCTGTTCTGCCTGCGCAACCCTAAGGCCTGTCCGATTCTGGCGGTGGGCGATGCCGGGGATCCTTGGGTGCCCTTGCCCGGGGCGGCCATCGACATCCGGACCATGCTGCCGCGGTATCGCGTTTGGCAACATGGCCACCTGGTAGCGGAGCCCACGGACATCGAAGCCTATTGGCGAAAGGATTCCGTGCTCATCCTGCTGGGCTGCAGCCACACCTTCGATGCGCCGTTGCGCCGCGCGGGTATTGGGGTCAGCAGCGCGGCACCGCCGGTCTACACCACCACGGTACCCAACACGCCGGCCGGCGCCCTGGGCGGGACGCTGGTGGTGAGCATGCGACCGGTACACCGCGCGCTAGTCAGTCAGGCAGTGTTGGTGACCGCGCGCTTTCCCAGCGGGCATGGCGCACCTGTGCACATCGGTAATCCTGAGGCGCTCGGCATCACCGATCTGAAGGCGCCGGAATTTGGCGTGGTGCCGCCTATGGGCCCAGACGACGTGCCGGTATTCTGGGCCTGCGGGGTAACGCCACAGCAAGTGCTGCCTCAGCTACGAAGCGCCTACTGCATCTCCCACTACCCTGGACACATGCTGGTGCTGGACCAGCGTCCGGAGGCGTTCGGCTAAAAGTGAACACTTCTCGTGTCGGCCAGAAGCGCGTGAAGGAGGATAGGAATAATGGTTATCGGATCAGCGAGAGCGGCGCCACTGAGGGGTTTCCACCGGTCGCCAGAGGCTGCCCCTCAATGCAGTGGTTATTGCAACAACTGATACGCACCCACACTGTTTATGATGTTATTCCGATGCCACAGCTAAGCTTTTCCTATGTCCAGTTTCACCTAAAGTGGGGTCCGCCAAACCTTGCTAAACCCTGCATCGCCAGCTACGGGAAAACTCTGAGCGCCTTAGCGAAATCGAGTGCAACGACCCAAACGCCCGCGCGGTGATCGACGCGGTCGACCCGCTCAATGAGCTCGCAGCGAGCCTTGCCGTGGAAGTATCACTTCTCGTTCCTGCGGTAGAAGGCGTCGGGGAAAAGATCACACGCCAGCGTTTATTAGATTAGGTAGACGTCAGTGAGTTTGGAGGGAACTGCTCTCATCGATCCTTAAGAAGTACATCTAGGCCTTCCCTGGAACGATTGCCACTCCAATCCGCTCCGCCAGATCCAGCACAGCGTCGTATGTGCTGGCGTCCTCGGTCAGACTATAGGAGCTGGTACCCGGTTGCAGGGCGCCCTCGGCAATGCGGTCCCCAAAGAGAACGACGGCCCGTGCGGTGTCATCCTGGCGCGATACCCAGAAGAGTCCCTGCGCTTGGGGGCATTGGCGGTAGAGCGCCATGGCCCATTTACGCGTGGCAGGGTACTGATCCTTTTCCGTGTCGATCAGCCGCTTTCGCGTCACGCCGAGCTTGCGTAGCGGTACGCTGGATAGGTCGACGACCTGCAGAGCCGCTTCCAAGTGAACAGTAGAGTGAACCTGTCCGTTGAGCTTTGCTTTGTCGAAGCTTTTGAAGCCGGCAGTATGAGGAACGTCGTGAAAAACGGTTTCCATCAGCGCGCAAGGTAATGTCGTGCCTGCGTACAACGTCGGTATCGCTTTTCCCTTCTCATCCTGGATTGGACTGAAACGGGCATTGCCACGTACCCCAGGGTTGAACTGATCCGCCTGGTACTCACTCAGGTGCACTCGGTGGAGCACGGTACCCAGGGCGAGCTCGGTAAGAGCTATATGCAGATTCTCCGCCGGCTCGGGCGTGGCCGTTGGCGAACCGCCGTCCTCTTCGACCGAAGGCGTCGCAGGACGCTTAGGCATGGGCGACTTCCTGGATCTCGTCCAGTGCGGCCGCTATGACGCGCTCCGGCGAGCAAGCCAGCAGATCTTGCGGCCGCTTTCCGCCAAGAAAGCTATTGTCGGATCGGAACCAGTAGGCCAAGCCCCAACTGTCCTTATGGTCGCCGAAGGCCTCAATGACCTTGGCCAGTGACTTCAGCGGACGGAAGCCTGCATCAGCATCCAGCCCATAGCCCGGGAAAAAATCGCTACCGTTATGGCTGATGGCGAATATCTGCCCCTGCTTTTTCCATTTATTCGGTTGGGCACTGGGGTTTCGAGAGCTGAGCCCAGCTAGCTCCGCGAGCTGGGCTGCCGTTAGCCAGTCACCGCTTTCCAGCACTGCCCGGCGTGCCTTCACCAACATGCCGGCTTCCTTCAGCAACCGGGGTGATGGTAGATCACGCGGCACCAGCACTTCGGCCAGGCGCTCGAGTGATTCGCGGTCCTGACGTTGGAGAAGCACCTCGAGCATAGAAGAGGCCACGTTGGCCATGTTCTCCTCGAGCGCCGCTAACGCCACGGGCCTGATGTGATCAAACGTCATAACCAGCACACGGTCAGCCTGCGATTTGCCGAGCCGGGCGCGAACCTCTTTCGGTGTGCCCACCAGGGTCGACACACCAGGATGATCTGCAACGTCACTCATGAGTGGGCCCTCAAAGTTATATCGGATATCCGATTGTAACCATAACCACCATAGCCTTCAATCAGGATTCGCCTGTCAAACTGTTGGAGCCGGACCTGGGGGAAGGCTTCTCGGATGTTCAACACACGCGTGCGCCGCCGGCAACTGAGCGCTGCACCTTTCCCCGTCAGGGCCGAGCTGACCGCGGTTGGTTACTGGCCGTTTCAAAAGGGCCGCTAGCCTTCTACTCAGGTCGAGAAAGACGCGCTTTCAGCGGGCCGATGAAGCTGGCTTTCCATAGTTTGGGGGCCATAGTCTGCTCGATCAGCCCTCGGTGCGGCTCGATACGCCACGAAGGCATGAGCTTAAGGATCGGTGTTGCATCAACGGTCGCCGTGGCCGGTACGGGGCATCGCATGATGTCGATCCCCGCTAATAGGCGCTGCGAGATAGGAGCCGGTATCGCCGAACACCCTGGGCAAGAGAACGTGCGTTTCCAGACTCTACCGCCGCGGTACCGCCCGTACACCCTCTCCACCCGCGTGGGAATCCCAAGCCTAATACCGTAGGTCACGGCTGCCGCCTTAAAGACGACCATATACCGATCGAAATAGGCCTGCGCACTTACGTCTGCTCCCATCGCCGTCGTCGAGGTGAATGTGCGGCCGGTAAGGCAGCAGCTGGCATAAGCAGGTGAAACCTCGGCGCTCACACGGTTAGGTAGCAGGATTGCGCCAAAGGGATAGAGCCAACGTTGGCCACAGGCGCAGTCGATACGCAGCGCCAACGGCTTGGCCGGGGTTTTCCTGAAGATTGAGAGATCGTCGAAGAATGCTCTACCGCTGCAGACCGCGCTGGCAATCCGTTCGGCCTCCGTGGCATTTCGAACGACAAATACCGGCGTGCTTTCCAGGAGGTCCGAGGAAAGGTGCCCCATGAGTCGGCCGGTACCAAATAGCCATAGCGTTGGCACGCCCGCCCGGCGTCGCTGGGCAGTCCGGTCATAGGTGCGCTGGGCAGACTGTTGGGTGAGCTGAACCTCAATGGCCAGCGCGGTTGCAAATGCCGATACTCCAACCAGGAGATCTGCTCGCCAATCGTCATGCCCCGCCTCGAGTTCGACGGGAACACCGAGCTGCAGCAGCCGCTGGTAGATGGCAAGCTTCATCGCCATGTGCTCAGGGCTCTCCGTGCTGGCATAGCCCGGCGGCGCTTCACCCGGGAAGTGCGAGAAGTACCGGGTGATGCTTTCATTCCAGCGTAGTGTCTTGGCCTGGGCCGGACACCTGGTGTCCGGCATCAGTACTTTACGGTCTTTAGACAGTGCCACGACCTCTTTCCAAGCTTCAGCGCTCAGAAGCGGTGCGACGACTCGACGCCCGTCGATCTCACCGACACATCCCAATGTCTGCCCCTCCAATGGCTCGCTACCGCACGTTGAGCGACCGTTACTTCAAGGGCCAGTAGTTCTGCCCAAAAGGGATCACATTGGGGATACGGCCAAACCGCTGGGCCATGGCCGGTGCCAGGTCGGGATAACGTTCCTCAACGTATGGGATCATCATAGCGGCGTACTGCTCGAACGAAGGGTGCTTGCGCCATAGCCCCGCGTCGATAGCGCTCGCGAACGAGCGATCAAACCAAGCGCGTAGCACCAGAATCGCCCCTTCTACGCGCTCCTCAAGCGTCGTAGCCCTATGCACCAGGTCATATCCCTTCGTCTTCTGAAGCTCCCGCTGTGCAGCGGTCATAGGGCGGAACCCACAACGATCCTCCGCCTCCATGATCCGCTCATGAAATTCTCGGTGCTCCAGCTGATCTTCCTTGAGCTCTGGCGCAAACCGAAAGCCGCAGTAGCGACAATACGCAACACCGCTTCGTCCTTCCGGTAATTCCAGGTGCTGATCGATCACCGCCTTAAACCGGCGGCTCAGCTCGTGGTAATTCCTGACGCCCAATAGATCGGCTGCAGCAAGATCCAGACGCTTACCGTGAGGCAGCTCAGGATGGGTAGCTTTGAGTGTTTTGGCGTGGCGCTTGACGTTTTGAACGTCAGCAAAAGAAGGGGCGTGCTGCATCATCAGCCTCCAGAGGCCGGCCTGGCGTCCACAACGAGAACCCATAGGGTTGGGTAGAGCGAAAGATCACGATAGTGCTGTTGCTTTGCGAACGTGGACCGCAGGCACCTACCGAGCGCCAGTGATCATCCTACCTGAAAGGAATGAGATGAGGGTCTTCTGACAGGTCGATTTGCACGCGCTCACGGTGAATCTCGAACCGGCGCTGCGGACTGGTCGTCGATTGCGCGCAAAGCTGTTTCCAGTGTTTACCGGAAGCAAAATCCGCGCATGCGCGGATTATTAGATGCGTCCAGCCTGCTGTAGCCGTCCAGGTCAATGCCTTTTGCTAGAGGGATAGCTCGGACGTTGCACTAAGCCAGTGCTCTGCTCCCCTGCTGGATTCATCAACGGTCAAAGAGCCTACAGATGTCCGGTACAGCACGGCGACCGTAGTTGACCACGAGGCTGCGCTGAGCCCCCATGAAGTAAAAGCGTGAGGTTGAGTGGCACCGCGGCGACGTTTGGGAAAAGGTTAACGCGTACACCCCGCGTTATCTTGAGAATCTTCGAAGTATCATGAACAGACCTAAACGCATTCTAGTTGTAACTGTTGGCCTGACTGCACTGCTGTTTTCTTCCTCACTCTCCAATGCTGGATATGTCATCCAGCTCCACTCAACCGGACTGTGCGGTGACTGCATCCCGTGGTTACGGCCGCCTACCGAGCGAACCGGTTACCAGTTGCTACGCTCATTCGGATCCGCCGGCGCTTCTAAGAGCGGCCACAATTCAGCCTGCAAAGGTTGGCTTAGGGTAGGACCTTAGGTGGTAAATCTCGCGATATAGCAGCTACCGAGCTCTTGGCGCAGCTTCCTCAGTTCTTCCACATGATGCGGCAAGAGGTCGAGGTAGATGGCGTTGTAAGCCACGAGAAGCTTCCGAATAAGGGATCCGGCGACGCGGGTGTGGTGCAAGGCGCGTTCCTCCAGGTCGTTGAATGCGTCCCGCGTAGTTGCTCCGTTCATAAAGCCTCCTAAGCGATGGTCTGGTTTGTAGTTCTTGAGATTTGTGGAGCGCCACCCGGGGCGCCCTTCCGGTCGCGACTATTACAGCTCAGCGGAGCGACGCCCCTGAAGGAAATCAAGCGCCTCGCGCTCTGCGTTCAGCTAGTGAAAAGGTAGCTCCAAAGTAACCGTCCGGCCAAGGCACCTACCGAACTCCAGCATTAAGGGCGATGGTGTCCGCCTATTTTTAAGCGGACACCATCGCCCTTATCGCTAGGACTTTCATGCGCCAACGAAGCTCTTACCCCAAACCATTCAAAGCCCAGGTCGTCCAGGAATGTCTGCAACCCGGAGCGACGATTTCCAGCGTGGCCATCCATCACGGCATCAACGCTAACGTGATCCGCAAGTGGCTACCTGCTTACCGGGATCAATCGCCTGCAACCTTGCCGGCTTTTGTTCCAGTAAAAGCGGTACCAAGGCGAGCAACAGAAGAAATGGTCACCATCTCGCTGCCTCTGGGTGATAAATCCATCACCGTAAAGTGGCCAGCCTCGGATCCGGACGGCTGCGCGTGTTTTATTCGTGGCCTGGCCCAATGATTCGTGTCGATGCCATCTGGCTCGCCACCGAGCCCCTGGACATGCGCGCCGGCACTGAGACCGCGTTGGCCAGAGTGGTCGCAGTGTTCGGTGCGGCGAAGCCGCACTGCGCCTACCTCTTTGCCAACCGCCGGGCGAACCGGATGAAAGTCCTGGTGCACGATGGCGTCGGTATCTGGCTGGCGGCGCGGCGCTTGAACCAAGGTAAGTTTCATTGGCCAGGCATCCATCGTGGGATGGAGGTCGAACTCGACCCCCAACAACTCCAGGCGCTGGTGCTTGGATTGCCTTGGCAACGAGTCGGTGCGGGCGGCGCAATTACATTGCTTTAAATGCTCCTTTCAGCTGTAGCACTCGGGCTGCTTTGGTAAAATCCACGGCATGACTTCGTTGCCCGATCTCGACCAAATGACTCCCGAACAACTGCGCGCACTGGCTGCGCAGTTGATGTCCAAGGTCGACACCATGGGCCGAAAGATCCATCGTGATGAAACGATCATTGAACAGCTCACTCACGAGATCGCCATCCTCAAACGGCACAAGTTCGCCAAGCGCAGCGAGCAGATCAGCCCGGCGCAAGGCAGCTTACTTGATGACCTGCTCAATACCGACCTCGAAGCCATCGAGGCCGAGTTAAAAGCCCTTCATCCAGCGCCCGCAGAGACAGAACCACGCCAGCAACCCAAGCGTGCGCCGCTGCCGCCGCAGTTCCCTCGCACTGTGATCCATCACGAACCGGACAGCACTCAGTGCGCGTGCGGCTGCCAGCTTCAGCGCATCGGTGAAGATGTCAGCGAAAAGCTGGACTACACGCCGGGCGTGTTCACCGTTGAACATCACGTCCGTGGGAAGTGGGCCTGCCGGCAGTGCGAAACGTTGATCCAGGCGCCGGTGCCGCCGCAAGTAATCGATAAGGGCATCCCCACGGCGGGCCTGCTGGCCCACGTGATGGTGGCCAAATTCGCCGATCACCTGCCGCTCTATCGACAGGAAAAGATCTTCGGCCGTGCCGGCCTGGCTATCCCGCGCTCAACACTGGCGCAGTGGGTGGGTCAAACTGGAGTGCAGCTTCAGCCGCTGGTCGATGCACTGCGCGAAGTGGTGCTGGCCCAGCGCGTGGTTCACGCCGATGAAACGCCGGTACCAATGCTGGCACCCGGCGAGAAGAAAACCCACCGCGCCTATGTCTGGGCCTACAGCACGACGCCGTTTTCGGCCTTAAAGGCCGTGGTCTACGACTTCAGTCCCAGCCGTGCTGGCGAACATGCGCGTAACTTTCTGGGCACCTGGAACGGCAAGCTCGTCTGTGATGACTTTGCCGGCTACAAGGCCAGCTTCGAGTTGGGCATCATCGAAATCGGCTGCATGGCCCATGCGCGCCGCAAGTTCTTCGACCTGCATGTCGCCAATAAAAGCAAATTGGCGGAGCAGGCGCTTCACTCGATTGGCGGGCTGTACGAAGTCGAGCGACACGCCAAGGAAATGAGCGATGAAGACCGTTGGCGATTACGCCAGGAAACAGCGGTGCCCATCGCCGAAAAACTGCATGAGTGGATGCTGGCCCAATGCGAACTTGTGCCCGAGGGTTCGGCTACGGCCAAGGCTCTGGATTACAGCCTCAAACGCTGGATAGCGCTGACGCGCTACCTGGAAGATGGTGCTGCGCCCATCGACAACAATCAAATCGAGAACCTAATCCGGCCGTGGGCTCTTGGCCGCTCGAATTGGTTGTTCGCAGGCTCGCTACGCAGTGGCAAACGTGCCGCAGCGATCATGAGTTTGATCCAGTCTGCGCGGCTCAATGGGCATGATCCATATGCATACCTGAAGGATGTTCTTACACGCCTGCCGACGCAACGGGCGAGTGAGGTTGATAAGTTGTTGCCACATGGGTGGACGCCTACCTAACCACGGAAGTGGATTTAGGTAGGCGCTATTCCGCTAGTTATTGGATCCGAGACGGATCAGATCCAATCTAGCGTCCAGCGGATTCAGCTTTGGCAGAATCTTATCCGATTACCGAAAGGGTCATAAACCTCCAGAACCTGCCCCCATCCCTGCTGGACAATATCCGGACGACCGTATCCGTACCGTTTGCCAAGTAGCTCATCACGAAGCATTTCGATATTTTGCATCGGAACAAATATCGTCGACCCTGGACTGGCATCACCATGATGTTCGGACAAGTGGAGCTGTAACCCGTTTCGATTGATCCCTAAATACAGCGGTAGATCCGCTTCGAATCGGTGCTCAAACTCGACGCTGAAGCCCAGAAAATCAAAATAAAACTCGCGGGCCTTGGTTTCGTCAAATATTCGCAATATGGGAATTGCTTTGTCGAATGTGACAGCGGGTTGAGGATTTTCATCCGGAAGCATCGCTGATGCTACGTTCCAGTCCTTATAGCCCAGTTGCTGTGCCACCAGTTCGAGTGCAACGGAGTGCGACACTTCCTGATTGCGCTTCTCCAACGAAGCACGCAGGCTCTTGGCCATCTGTTTGGCTTTCTGGATTGAAGACATTATTTCTCCTTGAGTCGAAGCATTTTGGTGCTCGCCTTGCCAAACCTCGACCATCAAGAGAGATACGATGTGGTTTGTAAAAATATGCTTTCACCTTTCCTTTACGGAGCGAGCGGCTGGCAGCATCGGCCAGCCCTGATCATACACAAACACTAATAAAGGCGAAAGTTTGTGCCAGCAGGCTGCGTAAAATCACGCAAGGTGGGTTAACCGGGCGCATACCGTCGGCGTAGCCTTCGACCCGCTTGACGTTGGAGTAGCCGATATCGAGGCCAACCACATACGGGTGGGTGTTCTGGGACTTCTTACTCATGCGTGCACTCGCTTGAAAGGGTTCGCTACGCGTTACGCTCCGCAATGGTCAACCAGGCGTCCTATAGGACGCCTGGTGCAGGCACAGCCAGGCAACAGCACCGCCGCTTATCCCTGAGGCGTCCTGTAGGACGCCTACCGGTCGAATCGGGGCAACCTCACTTCGCCATCCTTTCCGTAGGCGTCCTGCAGGACGCCTACGGAGTACGTCGACCATTGCGGTGGGCAACGAGGCGTCCTACAGGACGCCTAGGTCAAGAGTGCCCGTCGCCAGTTCCCTTCTTTCTCCAATTCGCGCCCTTGGAGGGCTCGAATTCACCGAATCCTTGGAGATCGGGGTGTTTAGATAGCGGCATCTCCCATTTGCAAGACATCCGTATGAGTTGCGGTGACAACCTAGTCGTTTCAAAAAAACTTTCCCCCATACTTAATGACAATACAAACGGATGTATTGCAGATTTTATAGCGTTGGGGCAGCGCCTCGCCCAGCCATACTTAATGACAATACAAACGAATGAATTGAATCCTTTGATTTTAGCATCGCAGGTATAAACTCGGCCTTCTGGACTCTTAAAAAACGGTATTGCAGCGCAGGAAATCCGGAACTTCCCATCAACATTGTAAATAGTATTGACAATGTATCCGGCACTTGGAAAAACCGCCCGTAGGGCTTTTTACAGGAGCAATGCTGAAGGGCGATCTTCCATACTTATTGACTACCTAAACGGATGTATTGGTTTGTCTCTTCCTATTGACAACACAAACGGATGTATTGGGTAGGACATTTTCGTCCTTCAAAGGCTCACTTCCCCATACTTAATGACAATACAAACGGATGTCTGGCTTTCCAAGAATGCGGGATTCCACCGATGAAACCGCCATACTTAATGACAATACAAACGGATGTCTTGATTTCGCGGGAAAGTGTACATCGGTATGAATCTAGCGCGAAAACCGCCAAGGCAACCGTTCCACAGACACTTTCGCCAACATCCGAATGCCGAGTTTTTCCATACTTATTGACAATACAAACGAATGTATTGCCTTTCCTACCTCCGCATTCCAGTTAGCAGCGAAAAATACATAGTTAATGACAACCTATACGGAAATGTTGGTTTTCTCGAAAAAAGTGGATTTCCAGTCCTGTTTTCTCCCTCGTTCGCTAATGACAACCCGAACGTCCTCCTTGTAAATAGATAGGATATGACAATGACCCCTGCAATCGACCCTCAAGCCAGCAACGGCCGTATCTCGCATCTTTACGGGCTGGCATTGACTACTTTGGACGAAGCCCACGAAGTCCTGCGCGAAGAAGCAGTGCGGCTAAGAGATGAATACTTCGAAGATGCCAAGGCAAGAGCCAATGGAAAGATCATCTATCGCCTGATCGATGTCCGGGGAAATGGCAAGGGATCCGTGTCCATTGCCTGGTGCAAGGTCTACTTCTTCAACGGGGAAGGAGGAAAGAAGAAGCACGCACGGAGTCCGATTGCGAAGGGTCTGGGCCATACGTACGCCGCCAGCACAGTTACCTTCGGAATGGAGACGTGGTTCGTCGAGCTGTTCCAGCTGTATGAGCCCAAGCTGGCCATGATCAGGGAGCAGCTGCTGAACGTTGGCAAGGTGCGAAAGCAGCTGCTGCTGCAGCAGCGCAAGGTGAACGCCAATCCCCCGGTGGCCTAGTTGCGTTTTCAGAACTAGCGGTACGGTGATCCTTTTCCAGACAGAAAGGACCCGTTATGAAACGCCCGCCAGAAATGGATCACCCCGTCATCGTCGATCGTGTCGACCTAGACATGTGGGCTGACCTCTACTTTCAAGCCTACTGCGGCCGCCCGAACGCGGTGCCGCTATCGGACTTCCTGACTCAGCCCTATGCCTATCTGCACGAGGCTGGCCTCCTACAGGTGGATCAGCAAGAGCCTGAGTATCCGGTCTTGCTGCCCGTCCGGACGGGTACCGCACGGCAGATCCAGGATGAGTGGGCAGTCGAACAAGAGACGAAGCTAGCGCGTGTCTCGGCGAGGCGACATCTCACGCTCATACACGGCTCGATTCGCTGACACCATGCATACCAGGCGGGCAACTGGAAAGGGGCCGGCAGCTTGCTGCCGGTAGCGGGCCCTCCAGTGCTGCCCCTGTCCAAGGTTTCAACCGTACCGGACTCCACTATCGCTGACCGGTATCGGGCGCGGATTGCGTGCCAGGCCGCGGTCGGCGATGCGATCCTTTTTCTCTCAGATTTGAGGGAACACAGATGGCGGTAAGGTCCGTAGCGCGAACGTTGGTGGGTACCGGGCTGGTAGCAACGGCATTTGCCATCGTCTGCGAAGGTGCTCGATGGCTTCATGCAGCCAGAAACGGACTGCTGCCAGCAGAGCTTCCCGCGCCGTTCGATTCGGACCCTGTAATCGCGCTTCTCACGGCGGCCACTTCCATAGCGACGCTCCTGCCTGGCTGCATACTCATTGCACGCCACACCGGCTAGGTGAAATCAGGTGCCGATGTGCATCCGCCTGGATGAACGAAAGAATCTTTCGCTTCGTCTTCTCTGCCGTCTGTCGCTGTCAAGCTTGCTGGATCGTTCCTCCCTGATTACTGTCTATTTATACAGTAATCACAAAGGAGCCTATCCCATGTCCATTTCTCCCCGTATCCCTCGTCCCTGTCACCGCTGTCCCGATCGCTCTGTTGAGTACCAGAAGGGCATGGCATCAGGGATTGAGCAGGTGGGCCGCTATGGACATGCTTGGTGATGAGCAGGACAGTTTCGAACAGCAGCAGTCGCTCCTCCGCCCCACGGAGCTGATGTACTGCCGCAACCTCGTTGATCTGCTGACTGAAGAATTGGACCAGGTGCGTCAGTGCTTAGGGCAAGCCCAGCGGGCCAATCGCATACTGGTCGCTGAGCGGGATGTCCTGACGGCGGAGGTGCAGCGCCACCGACTGCGCTACGTCCAATTCGTCCAGGAAGAGAACCAACGCCACGTACCCCGCGGTGACCGACTCATCCCGGACGACCGCGACGATCCCCTCTCGCGTGCCCAGCGTCATATCCTGCGGCTGGAGTCGATGAACTCCGTCCTGCATGCAGATCTGTTCAAACTGCGTGCGCAGCTGCAGGTCATGCTCACCGAGCGCGGCAGCTCGCCGTCGGCGCCGACGGGGGTGCAGCATGGATAACGCCGCCACGAACGTCGTTGCGCTCGACTCCCTGCTCGATAGTCGCCGTGTATGGCGCGGGCAAAGTCCGCACGTCGACGACGCCAGCACTCAGCCAACCGGACACTCGGCGCTCGATGCCCAGCTACCCCTTGGCGGTTGGCCTGATGCAGCGCTTACCGAAATCCTGAGCTCCCGACCGGGCCTGGGTGAGCTGACGCTCGTGTGGCCGACGCTTGCGCGCCTAACCGCCGCCGGCGAACGCGTGGTGATGATCGCCCCTCCCTACCTGCTCTACCCGCATGCGTGGCTGCAGGCCGGCGTCGATCTTGGCCGGCTGAGCGTCATCCAGGTGCAGGGCAAGGACGTGCTGTGGGCGGCAGAGCAGTGCCTGCGCTCCGGTAGCTGTGGTGCGGTGCTCTGCTGGCCAAGCCGTGCGGACGATCGCGCGCTGCGCCGGCTACAGGTCGCTGCAGAGACCGGACAGACCCTGGCATTCGCGTTCCGCCACCAGCGGGAAGCCGTCAATGCCTCTCCTGCAGCACTGCGCCTGGTGCTCGAGGGTTCGCCTCAGCAGCTGCGGGTACTCAAGTGCCGCGGCGGCAATCCACCGGCGAATGCGCTGGCGCATCGGGTCTGGCATTGAGGGACGACTGCCATGAAATGGGCCTGCATCTTTTTCCCGCAGTTCGCGCTGGACGGTGTGCTGCGCAACTGTGCTGATCCGGACGAACCCCTGGTACTGCTCCACGGGCCTATACAGCGTCGGATCATCAAGGCGGCGAACCCGGCGGCGTTGGCGCTTGGGCTCCGACCCGAGATGACCTACACCGCGGCTCAAGCGATCTGCCCGCAGTTTGCGACGGTGGAGTACGACGAGGCGGCGCTACGGCGTCAGCACGAGCTGCTTGCCGCCTGGGCCTATGGGTTCAGCTCGCAGGTGAGCCTGCACTTCGCCGACGCCCTGGTGCTCGAGGTGCAGTCGAGTCTGCCGCTCTTTGGGCCTTGGCCGAGATTTGAAGCTCGCTTGCGCCAGGAGCTCACGGCGCTGGGCTTTGGCCACCGGATCACCATTGCACCCAACCCGGTGGCCGCACGGGTATTAGCCAACGCCGGCGATAGCCTTGCCGTGCGCGACGATGCCGGCCTGGCCAGCGCCATGCGGACGCTGCCGGTGGCGCTGCTTGGCTTCGAGCCTGAGATCGTCTTGGCCCTGAGCCGCATGGGGCTCCGTCAGCTTGATCAAGTACTGGCGCTGCCCCGGGCGCAGCTCGCCCGGCGCTTCCCCCTGAGTCTGCTCAATCACCTCGATCAGATGCTGGGCAGCAAGGTCCTACCCCTAGAGTTTTTCCTGCCCCCGACCACCTTCAGGCTGCGGATCGAACTCAACTTCGAGGTCGAGTCGACCCAGGCCCTGCTATTCCCGCTGCGCCGGCTGACATCGGACCTGGCCACCTACCTCGCCGGCCGGGACATGGGCGCCCAGCGCTTCACCCTGCGCCTGGAGCATCGGCAGGCGCCAACCACGGAGGTGGTGGTTGGTTTGCTCGCACCGGAGCGCGACCCGGCACTGCTGTTCGAATTTGCCCGCGGCCGCCTGGAGCCCACCCAGGTAGTTGAGCCGGTGCTCGCCATCGGCCTGGTTGCCGACGAGCTGCCCTCCTTTGTCCCTCAGCACCGCGGCCTCTTCGATGAGCGCCCCCAACAGACCGTGAGTTGGGAACAACTGCGCGAGCGGCTGCGCTCCCGCCTGGGCGACGACGCGGTCTATGCGGTTGGCGCCCAGGGCGATCACCGCCCGGAACGGGCCTGGCGGCGCGACACGCCTTCGCTCGCGCTCCAGGCGCTGGGACCGAATCGGCGGCCAGGGTGGCTGCTACCGGCGCCGGAGCCCCTGGATGTCGATCAGTTACGGGTCCTGAGCGGGCCTGAGCGTATCGAGAGTGGGTGGTGGGACGGAGAGGATGCCCGGCGGGATTACTACGTCCTCGAGCTCGCCGACGGTCGCACTGTCTGGGCCTTCCAGTCGCCGGCGGAAGGGTCAGGCTGGTGGGTGCAGGGGTGGTTCGCGTGACACCCGGCTATGCCGAGCTCCACTGCCTGTCGAACTTCAGCTTCCAGCGCGGGGCCTCAAGCGTCGATCAGCTGTTCGAACGCGCCAAGGCTATGGGCTACGACGCGCTGGCCATTACCGACGAGTGCACCCTCGCCGGCATCGTGCGTGCGTGGCAGGCGTCGGAGAAGCACGACGTACGCTTGATCGTCGGCGCTGAGTTCCAAGTGGCCCAGGGGCCCAAGCTGGTGCTGCTGGTGGAAGACCTGCAGGGGTACCAGCAGCTGTGCCGACTGATCACCCTCGCGCGCCGGCGCGCGGACAAGGGCAGCTATCGACTGCTGCGCGAGGATCTCGACCAGGTCGCCGGCCTCCTCGCGCTCTGGGTACCTGATCGGGGAGCGGAGGCAGAGTCTGCGCGCTGGCTCCTGGAGGTGTTTCCCGGGCGCCTATGGATCGCTACTGGGCTGCATTTCGATCAGGACGACCAGGTGCGGCTGCAGCAGCTGAAGCGACTGGGTGAGGCGTTGAAACTCCCCCTGGTAGCGGCCGGCGACGTGCACATGCACTGCCGCGGGCGCCGGGCCCTGCAGGACACCATCACCGCGATCCGCCATCACGTCCCGGTAGCCGAAGCCGGCCAGCTGCTCTTCCCTAACGGGGAGCGTCATCTGCGCACCCGCGAGGCCTTGGCGAGGTGCTATCCGTCCGAGCTGCTGGAGGAGACCCTCCGCATTGCCGAGCGCTGCACCTTCAGCCTGGCCGAGTTGCGCTACCAGTATCCCAGCGAGGTGGTGCCGGAGGGTCACACGGCCACCAGCTGGCTGCGGGTGCTGACCGAAGAGGGCTGCGCCTGGCGCTGGCCCGAAGGCCTGTCTGATCGGCTGCGCGCCCAGATCGAAAAAGAGCTGCAGCTGATCGCCGACAAGGCATACGAGAGCTACTTTCTGACGGTGCACGACATCGTCCGCTTCGCACGGCAGCAGGGAATCCTCTGCCAGGGGCGCGGCTCGGCGGCCAATTCGGCGGTCTGTTTCGCACTGGGCATCACTGAGCTGGATCCGACCCGCATCAATTTGTTGTTCGAACGCTTCATCAGCCAAGAGCGCGATGAGCCGCCGGACATCGACGTCGACTTCGAGCATGACCGGCGGGAAGAGGTCATCCAGTACATCTTCCGCCGTTACGGCCGGCAGCGCGCCGCGCTGACCGCGGTGGTGTCCACCTACCACGCTGCTGGCGCCGTCCGGGACGTGGCCAAGGCCCTGGGCCTGCCTCCGGATCAAATTACCGCGCTGGCGGACTGCTGCGGTCGCTGGACGGACAACCTGCCGCCGCCGGAGCGCCTTCGCGAATCTGGCTTCGATCCTGATAGCCCCCTGCTCCACCGGATCCTGGTGCTTACCGGCGAGCTGATTGGCTTCCCTCGGCACCTGTCGCAGCACCCGGGCGGTTTCGTCATCGCCGACCAGACACTGGATACCCTGGTGCCGGTGGAGAATGCCGCCATGGAGGGTCGAACGGTGATTCAGTGGGACAAAGACGATCTCGATGCCATGGGCCTGCTCAAGGTCGACATCCTCGCTCTGGGCATGCTCAGCGCCCTGCGCCGCTGCTTCGACCTGGTCAAAGGCTACCGGAGCAAGGAACTGACGCTGGCCACCGTCCCCCAGGAGGACAAGCCGACCTACGCGATGATCAGTCGGGCGGACACTCTCGGCGTGTTCCAGATCGAATCGCGTGCGCAGATGGCCATGCTGCCGCGACTGAAGCCGCAGACTTTCTACGACCTGGTGATCGAGGTGGCCATCGTCCGGCCGGGCCCCATCCAAGGAGGTATGGTTCACCCGTATCTGCGCCGGCGGACGGGCCAGGAAGAGATCAGCTACCCGCCGGCGCTAGAGCGCGTCTTCGGCCGGACCCTGGGTGTGCCCCTGTTCCAGGAACAGGTGATGGAGCTCGCCATTCTTGCCGCCGACTACACCCCGGGCGAAGCCGATCAACTACGCCGCAGCATGGCGGCGTGGAAGCGGCATGGCGGGTTGGAGCCGCACCGGGAGCGGCTGACCTCGCGCATGCTCGCAAACGGCTACACGGCCGAGTACGCCGCGGACATCTTCCGCCAGATCGAGGGGTTCGGGAGCTACGGCTTTCCCGAATCCCATGCGGCCAGCTTCGCCCTACTGACCTACGCCAGCTGCTGGCTCAAATGCCATGAGCCGGCCGCCTTTGCTGCTGCGCTGATCAACTCTTACCCCATGGGCTTCTACAGCCCCGACCAGATCCTGCAGGACGCCCGACGCCATCGTCTGCAGACCCTGACCGTCGACGTGACCTGCAGCGACTGGGATTGCAGCCTCGAGCCTGTTGCCGATAGCCCGCAGCCGGCCATCCGGATGGGGCTACGTATGGTGCGAGGCCTCGCTGAGAAAGCCGGGCGGGCGGTTGAGCAAGCGCGCCGGCAGCGGTCATTCCGCGATGTCACCGACCTGTGCCTGCGCGCAGGCCTCGATGCCAAAGCCCGGGAGTGCCTGGCGGATGCGGGAGCCTTGAAGGGGCTGGTTGGGCATCGTTTCCAGGCCCGCTGGGCGATGGCTGCGATCGAGCCGCAGCTGCCGCTCTTTGCCGAGGGCGCGGTCGTTGAGGAAGAAATCCAGGAGCTGGTCGCCCCGACTGTGGGTGAGGACCTCTGCTCGGACTATGCCTCGTTGGGTACCACCCTGGGGCCGCACCCGCTCACGCTACTGCGGCCGGAGCTGTCGGCCCGGCGGCTGATGAGCTCGCTGGAGCTGAAGGAGCGGCGCCACGGTCAGCCGGCGCGGATCGCTGGCCTGGTGGTCGGCCGGCAGCGGCCGGGTACCGCCAGCGGCGTGACCTTCGTGACGCTCGAGGACGAGTTTGGGATGGTGAACGTGGTGGTCTGGCGAACCATGGCGGAGCGTCAGCGACGTGAGCTGGTAGCGTCTCAGCTGATGCGCGTGGATGGCACCATCGAGACGCGAGATGGTGTACTGCATGTGGTCGCAGGTAGGTTGCAGGATATCAGCGGGCTGTTGCAGGGATTGGATACATGTAGTCGTGATTTCCACTGAATGCGTCAGAGAAGCGATTGTATACCGCTACCTGCCCGGGACACCCATTTCTCACAAGCGCGGGCAGAGCCTCTTGGTGATAATTGATATGAGCTGATTTGCAGGGTCTATGAAGGGCAATACTTAGAACGGCGGTGGGTAAAATGCGTGTGCGGCGCCGAATTTCGTTTAAGCTAACTCCAGCGTAATCCTGTTGGTTGAATGAGCATCGGATTTCCCAGATCAGCCAGTAAAAATCAGTCGGAATTAGATAGGGAGTTAAGGTATGCCCCATTGCTTTGTGATGCAGCCATTCGATGGCGGTGCCTATGACAGCAGGTTTGAATATGTTTTTGAGCCTGCAATTGCCGCGGTAGGGCTTGAAGCTTACCGTGTAGATAGAGATCCAAGCGTTAGTATACCTATTCAAGAGATTGAAAACGGAATCAAAGATGCCCGGGTTTGCCTTGCTGAGATCACCGAAGACAATCCCAACGTCTGGTTTGAACTGGGGTACGCCATAGCCATAGGCAGAGAAGTGATACTAATCTGCTCTGATCAGAGAAAAACTAAGTTTCCCTTCGATGTGCAACACCGAGCGATCATTCGTTACAGTACCGGCTCGATACGTGACTTCGAGGCCCTAAGGATAAATATTGTCAATCGCTTAACTGCGATTCTTCAGAAACCTCAAGCGCTCGCAGAAACTACATCCACCGCGTTGATCAAAAACATAGAGGGGCTTAGTCCTGCGGAGATCCTGGCACTTGCAGCAGTTGGCGAAAATCTGCCAGATGGCGGCGAGTTCGCACCGTCCTACACGATACATAATGACATCAAGAGCGCTGGTTATACGCAGTTAGCAGCGAAGCTAGCATTGCAGCGACTGGAACAACTTGGTTTCATAGGCGGCGAATACTACTTAACTCAATATTCAGAAGACGAGACCTCTGGATATACGCTAACGGACAAAGGCTGGGAATGGATAATGAGTAATAGCGAGCGATTCGTTCTGAAGAAAACGAATGGGAGCCGACCGACTGACTACGATAACGATTTACCCTTCTAATATATCTCAATTCTCGCTATTCATGCCGCCGATGCCAATGGCATGAATACACCCCTAGATGCCTTCAACGCCGAACGTCCGCCCTGTGCTACAGACCAAAGCGCGAGCAGCATCCCTAAAAATACTAATCTGTCAGTATAGGTTCAGTCCTAGTGCTTGACATCGTAACTGCTCGGACTGACTCCTACGCTATAGCCCAACTTCAAGTCAATCATTTACCAAATATTTATTTTATCTGGAAATAAAATTTTTCAAAAAAATGCATCTTTTATGGTTTCCCGCGATAGCTTGCCAAAATCTCTGCTCTGCCTTTACCACCTGCTCGGGGAGTCTTATTTTATTGTAATCCATCCTTAACAAAATATTTCTATCAAAAGTATTTATCTTATAAATAGAATCATCAACTACAATCCAGGCAGCTTTAGGCCCTGTAAATAGAGACCAGCCGACTCGCATCTCTCCGCCCTCTAAATAATATGTTTTTACTACTTTGGACGCCTGCAGTCCAAATCCGTTAAAATCCGACTGCAGCTCCCGATGCGCCATATCTTTACCATGTTGATAAGCCGTGATGATCGGAAAAGCCGGGGAAATGCATATTAGCGAGCCAAGTCCGTAGGCGATCAGTATGTTATTGCTATTAGATCTAGCAGGATAGCATTTTTTAATAAAAACCACATTAAAAAGGTAACAAAACTATAAATATGCTAACCACAAACCATCCTGAACCAGATAGAAAATTCCACCAATCCAGGATATAAATATAGCCATAGAATAAATATGAACTTAACGGAAGTTCCGCTTCTACGATGTTTATTTTATAATAATTTAAGTATCCAGCGATACTTAAATATCCAGCACCAGTGATCAATCCATTTACGATCACTCCGATTAAGGCGAAAGGACCTGTGAGCTTTATTCTAGGATTACTAGGCCTTTTAAAACTTCGAGGATTAGCGCTGCGGTTAGAGCTGCCCATATTCAACCTTATTACTAGATGATAGTTAACTTCAATTTTAGTAGAGAGTCTCTCGATCTCCTTATCGACCACTCTTTAACCAATCACCCATAGCGCTATCTTCCAAAGCATACTCCCCACGGTTCGCCTTCCAAATCAGCTCCCGCTCACGTAATACTTCGAGTGCCTTCTGCACGTTGGGCTTCGTGGCATTCGGCGTCTCCTGGGATTGCTCCAGCTTGCGATTAATCGCTTCGAGTGTCTCTGACGAGAACGGTGCGAAGGGCTGCTTGCGCAAGGCCCGCTCGGCGATCACCTCCAGGACAGCACGCTGTAGTGGTGACAGATCGTTGCAGGCGCTTTCGTAGTCGCTCCACACGCCCTGCTGGTGGTTCAACGCCCCCTCACGCAGCAGCTCGCCCAGGTTGCCGGCATCGCCCAGGATCACCCGCGTGTCGGAGAGGAGCGCTGTCAGCATCTCCGGCCGGCGGCCGACTAGCTCAAAGGCACACTCCACGTCCTCGATCGCGAACTGATTGTGCGCGGCGAGGCTGCGATTCCAAAGCTCGGTAACGAACTCAACGTAGTCACGGCCCAGGCGGGGGAATTCGGAGACCCGAGCGCCGTAGAAGGGCTGGCCATTCTTGAGTACCAGGTTGGTCAGCTTGTCACGGCTGGAGCCGGTGAAGACCATCCGGACGCCATCCTCTTCTTCGCCGCTGTTGAGCTGGTCGCGGGCTGCCTTGAGGGCGAACATGGCTGCCACGCCCGCCTCGCTGTTGAGCGCATGCTGAGCTTCGTCGATGATCAGCACAATCATGCGACCTGATACTGTGCGCAGCACGTCCAGCGCCTTCGACAGGGTGGTACCGGCGGGCAGCTGCGGCCGGGTAAAGTCCCAACTCAAGGTGCGCAGCAAGTTGAGCTTTTCGATGCCGGCTTTCTTGGCCACCTTGCTCAGGCCCGATTCGTATTCGGCCAACGCTTCGCCGATGGCGCCCGCGATCAGGTCGGCGGGATCGGTCTGCTTGTCCGCCCACAGGTCGACATAGACAGCGAGCCAGCCACGGGCTTCGCAGGCGGGAATAAGGTCGTTCTTGAGGAAGGTGCTTTTGCCGGTGCGCCGCGGCGCCGCCAGGAAAAGCCCTGAGCTATGATCGTGGAAGGTCTCGCCTGCCAGCTCTCGAACCAATGACTCCGCCAGAGCGGTGCGTTTGAAGAGTGGACGTCTTACGGCCATGGCCAGTATCCTAAAGTATCTACGCTCTGATACAGTATACCTAAGAAGATACTTTAGCTATACCGGCCGGCGCTTATCGCCGCTGGGGGAGTTGCGACAGTAGCGCGACGCCTGCGCACACTGGCGCGGCGCCCGATGGATTTACTGGCCGGGAGTGTTCTCGTATTCACCCGACCACTGCCATTCGCGCGGCGCCCCTGCCTCCCGGTAGTTGGCGGCGAGCACGTCTGTAAGGTGAGACGAGGTGCAGGGCGTATCGTACGTTGGCGCAGCCATCCAGCGCTCCAAGGCGCCCTGTAGCTCGGCAAATTCATCGGCGCCGATGCCGTCGAAATCCTCAGGCCGGAAGATGTTGCCGTCGACGGCCGTTGGGCTGATGTCTGCGGACAGGAACATCGCCAAAGCACCATCAACCGGCGCAACAAACAGGAGCTCGCTGTCGACTTTGGCAATGGTGCCGGCCGGCGCCGCAGCGAGGATCGGCGCCACCTGATTCCAAACCACAAGCAGCTGCTGGAAGGCCGGGTCTTCGGCGCTGGAGTAATAGCGGTGGACGCACAGCTGTAGCGGCAGAGCCGGAGTCGAGGAGGTTTTGGAGGTCTGCATGGGGAAGCTCCGTCAGCATCGATGAGTGATGCTGACCAACGTCCCATAGGTCTTCAGATACGCAAGCCGCGATGGGCTCAGCAGCTGCGTACCGGGGTAGGCCTGACTGTCCTATTGCGGCCGCTTTCAGATCCCGTCGAATCCCGCGATCCCGGATCTGAAGGGCTTCCACTCTTCCTCCGGTGCACCCAGTTTGCAGATAGCCACGATGACCTTCTGGCCAATATTGCGCACGCCTCACGAGTTGAGGCGCGATGATACCGCGCGGTGCCGGGATGGCCGGCAGCAGGTCGTCAGGTGACGCAGGGTACGACTACAGATTACGGCTCGCCGGGCGTTGGGATACCGCGCCGCCCGGTGCTGGCCGGTATCTTCCCGCCAGCAGGTGTGGCAGACGACTACAGATTCTGGCCGGCGGGGCAGACGTAGGAGATGAACTCGCCGCCCACCCATTCCTTGCCCATCTCGCCCGGTACCATGGGGATGCCCAGCGTCTCGAAAACCGGCCGAGCACCGACACATTCCTGGACGTACAGGACGGTGTACGCATAGCCCTTGGCGTCCGCGATTTCAGCCAGCTCATTGATGGACACGAAGTGGTCAGACTGGAACGAGTAGTCGAGGCAGGACCCGCCATGGCCATTGATGACTCGCGGCCGGGCGTCCGGGGCAGCAAAGCGCTTGAAGGCGGTGGCCAAGGTGTCGCCCCGGGCGACACTGTCCTTGAAGTCGAGGTAGCACAGGAGCGAACAATTCCCGTACCAATGCGCCTTGACCTGCAAGCCTCGGCGCCAGTTGACCCAATCTACCCGGCTGGTGATCTGCGGGCTCCACTTCGGAAGTTGTTCCACTGCGGCTTTGAGTTGTTCAACCGGTACCATGTTCGAGTCTCCATCAGGTGATGGCCTACCCTCTCACCGATCCGGAAAACGCAAGGCCTGTCGTGGTCCGCCTGGTGCCATGCCGCTAGACTGGCATGTGCTGCAGATGCTGTGAGTTGCGATGAAGACCTGGACAGACGAGATGCTTGCCCTGCTCGGCACCGAGAGCTATACCGCCCTGGGCGACCGGTGGGGTATGTCGCGCATGACCGTGGCGCGCAAGCGGCAGTCCTTGGCCATCGAGCCCTACGACCTGAAGCAGGGCGGCTTCCAGCGCGAGACGCTGTTCCGGTGGAGCCCGGAGAACCTCGCCCTCGTTGGACAGGAACCCGATGCGGCCGTCGCCAGGCGGCTCGGCATCAGCCGGCGGGCGGTCTACCTAATGCGCCGGCGCCAAGGCCTGGCCCCGGCGAAGCGAGCGCCGCGGGTGCACAGCCTGCCCCCGGAGGCCGTGCCGCTGCTGGGTAAGTTGCGCGACGCCGAGCTGGCTCACCGGTTCGGGATTCCTGACGATCTGGTGTACCGCGAACGCAAACGGCGCGACATTCCCAAGCTGCAGGACGAACAGCCTCTGAGCGAGGCGCTACTGGCGGATCTGGGCACCGATAGCGATCGGGCGATCGGCCTGAGGTACGGGGTCCACTACAGCAAGGTGAGACAGCTGCGCCTGAAGCGCCAGATCCCCGCGTATAAGCGCCCCAACCGCAAGAAGATCGCCGCCGGCGGTAGCGCCACTGACGGCGGCCGCGGCCGCTAGCCCAACGCCGCTAATAGCCACTGTCGGGTTCCAAAAGTATCGCGAGATCCTGGAAATACCAAACCGGAATCAGTCAATGACAGCAATCGACTGTGGATTCAAC
>NZ_WHOV01000077.1:0-21131 GCF_009765395.1 Pseudomonas sp. BAV 4579
CGCCGAGCGACGGTCAGGCGAGGCGAAAAACGCTGAGGAAGCGGAGTTTACGAGTGGCAAATGAGCATTCCGAAGTGTTTTTCAACGAAGCATCACCAAGCGCAGGCATTTTTCGTACAGAGTCTAGTCGCGGCGGGGCGTGAGGGCGTTCAGTACCTGCTGCGACAGCGCATGGTAGAGCGGCACCGGCATCAGCCAGCCGGAGACAGCGGCGGCCAGCAGACAGGCCGCCAGCACCGGCAGCGCCATGTCCGGGCTGTGGGCCAGCTCCAGGGTGATGACGGTGGCGGTCAGCGGGGTACGGGTGACGCCGGCAAGGTAGGCGGCCAGGCCCAACAGGGCGCATTGCGGCAGGCTGATGCCCGGCAGCCAGTCGACCAGCCAGGGGCCCAGCGCCGCCCCCACCGCCAGCGAGGGCGAGAACAGGCCACCTGGCACCCCGGCCAGGTAGGAGACGACGTTGGCGAGGAATTTCCACAGCAGGAAGTCGCCCCCGGTCACCGGCTCGCCGGCCAGGATGGCATGGGTCTCGGCATAGCCAGTGCCGAACACATGCTGGCCGGAAAGCAACCCCAGCGCCGCCAGCACCAGTCCGCAGCCGGCGGCGAAAGCCACCGGACGCCGCCCCCGCAGGGCGTTCAGGCGTCCCAGCCAGCCCCGGTCGGTGGGCAGCACCAGGCGGCCGTAGCAACCGCCCAGCAGTCCGCCGACGACGCCGATCACCGCCACGCCGATCCAGCCCAGGCCCCAGGTCAGGTGCAGATCCAGGGCGCCGAGATAGCTGTAGGGGCCGACGATACCCAGGGTGACGATGCCGCCGAGCAGCACGGCGGTCAGCACCAGGCCACTGAAGCGCTGCTCGAAGGTGTGGGTGAGTTCCTCGATGGCGAAGACCACCCCGCCCAGGGGCGTGTTGAAGGCGGCGGCGATCCCGGCGGCGCCGCCGGCGAGGATGAGTCCGGACAGGGTGCGGCGGCCATGCAGGCCGAGGCGCTTGCCGAAGCCATAGAGCAGCGCGGCGCCCACGTACACCGTAGGTCCTTCGCGGCCCACCGAGCCGCCCACCAGCAGGGCACCGGCGGTGAGCAGCAGCTTGGCCAGGGCGATGGGTGGCGCCAGCAGCCGGGCACGCAGATCCGCTTCGGGTCTTTCGAGGGTGGCGATGACCTGGGGAATGCCGCTGCCACAGGCATCGCGTAACACGCCTTGTGTCAACCAGACCAGTCCGGCGAAGCCGAGCTGCGTCACCAGCCAGGGCCAGATCGCACTGTGCCTTAGCATTTTCTGGAAGAGGCCGAAGGAGGCGTCGGCCAGCCAGGCGAAGGCCAGACCGGCCAACCCTACCAGCACCGCGCCGACCCAGAAGGCGATGCGCTGGCGCCACTCGCGCAGCCGACGGCGCCGGCGATGGCGCAGCAGATGCAGCCGACGCCGGGCGGCGACTTCGGGATCGGTATCGGGAAAGACGGGATCGGACATGGAGAAGAGGACACCAGGAAGCGAGAGCCTCCCAGTGTAACCTCTTGTTACAGCGGTATCTTCAGGGCCCTGATCAGGCCGCGGGGACCAGCTCGGTGGCGGCTTCGTTGCGCTTGAGCACCGCGTAGATGACCCCGGTCACCAGACTGCCGGCGGCGATGGCGCCCAGGTACAGCCAGGCGTGGCTGATGGCGTTGGGGATCAGCAGCACGAAGAGGCCACCGTGGGGCGCCATCAGCTTGCAGTTGAACAGCATCACCAGGGCGCCGGTCAGGGCGCCGCCGATGACGCTGGCCGGGATCACCCGCAGCGGATCCTTGGCGGCGAAGGGAATCGCCCCCTCAGAGATGAAGCACAGCCCCAGCACCGAGGCCGCCTTGCCGGCCTCGCGCTCGCTCTGGGCGAACTTGTGCCGCGCCAGCAGGGTGGCGATGCCCATGCCGATGGGCGGCACCATGCCGGCCGCCATGGTGGCGGCCATGGGTCCGTAGGTCTTGGACGCCAGCAGGCCGACGGTGAAGGCATAGGCGGCCTTGTTGATCGGGCCGCCGAAGTCGATGCACATCATGGCGCCGAGGATCAGGCCGAGCAGCACGGCATTGCTGGTGCCGAGATTGTTGAGGAAGTCGGTGAGTCGACTCAGGGCGCCGGCCACCGGGGTGCCGACCAGATAGATCATCACCAGGCCGACGATGAGGCTGGCGAACAGCGGGATGATCAGGATCGGCTTGAGCGCCTCGACGCTGGCCGGCAGCTTGACGTGCTGGGCGATGGCCTTGGCCACGTAGCCCGCCAGGAAGCCGGCGATGATGCCGCCGATGAAGCCGCTGCCCAGACTGGCGGCCAGCCAGCCACCGATCATGCCGGGCGCGAGACCCGGACGGTCGGCGATGGAATAGGCGATGTAGCCGGCCAGCACCGGGACCATCAGCTTGAACGCCGACTCACCGCCGATCTGCATCAGGGCCGCGGCCAGGGTGCCCTGCTCCTTGAAGGCCTCGATGCCGAAGACGAAGGACAGGGCGATCAGCAGGCCGCCCGCCACCACCATCGGCAGCATGTAGGACACCCCGGTGAGCAGGTGCTTGTACACACCCGCGCCTTCCTTCTTGGCCGGCTTGGCGCCCTCGCCCGCGGCTGGCGCAGCGCTGCCGGCCAGGGTCTCGCCCTCGGCCAGCGCCTTCTTGATCGTCGCCTCGGGTTGCTTGAGGGCGACCCCGGTGCCGCAGCGATAGACGCGCTTGCCGGCGAAGCGCTCGACATTGACCTCGATATCGGTGGCCAGCAGCACCACGTCGGCCTCGCGAATGGCCTCGGCCGGCAGCGGATTGCGCGCCCCTACCGAGCCCTGGGTCTCCAGGTGCAGGCGATAGCCGAGCTTCTTGGCCGCGTTCTGCAGCGCCTCGGCCGCCATGAAGGTGTGGGCGACACCCGTCGGGCAGGCGGTGATGGCCACCAGCCGCGGCGTCTCGCTGGCACTGGCCGGTACGCTCGGCGCAGCGCCACTGGTCGCCGGGGCCTGTTCCAGCACCTTGGCCTCGCTGGCGGCGCGTTGCAGGAAGGCATCGACGTCGCGCAGGGCTTCGGCCGGAGCGGCGCGGTAGACACGCTTGCCGACGAAGCGGGACAGGTCGACCGCGCCGGTATGGACCACCACCACCAGTTCGGCGCGCGCCACCTGGTCGTCGGTCAGCAGGGTGGCCTCGGGGCCGTCGTGGATCTCGACGCTGGTGGTCCAGCCACGGCGCTGGGCGGCGGCGTCCAGCAGGCGCGCGCTGAGCACGCTGGTGACCATGCCGGTCAGGCAGGTCGTGACGATGGCGATGTTCATGGGTTTACCCCTGATTCTTGTTCTAGCGGAAAGTCGGGAAGGACGCGTACCCGCACCTGGTCTTCGAAGGTGGAGAGTTGCGCGGGATCGTTGATGCCGAAGCCGATCTGAGTGACCGCCAGGGCCGCGATGGCGGTGGCCGTGGTCAGGGTGCGTTCCGGCGACTGGCCGGTGAGCAGACCGTGCAGCATGCCGGCCAGCAGGGAATCCCCCGCCCCGACGGTGCTCGCCACGGTGACCTTGGGCGGCTGCGCCTCCAGGGTCTGCTGACCGTACCAGCGCACGCCGTCGGCGCCCTGGGAGATCACCAGATGCTCGATGCCGAGGGCGCGCAGTTGCTCGACCAGCAGCGCCTGCTCGGTGGCGGTCTCGGCGGGTGCACCACAGGCTTCGGCCAATTCTTCGGTATTGGGCTTGATCAGCCAGGGACCGGCGGCCAGGGCGGCGCGCAGGGCGGCGCCACTGGTGTCCAGGGCCACCGGCAGGCCCAGCGACTTGAGCCGACCGACCAGCGCGGCCAGCCACTCGGGGGTCACCCCGCGCGGCAGGCTGCCGGCCACCACCACGGCGTCGTGGCCAGGGGCCAGGCGATCGAGGGTTTCGAGCAACTCCTGCTGGGCGGCGGCGGACACTTCCGGGCCGGGTCCGTTGATGTCGGTGATGCGCCCGGCGGCCTCGGCCAGCTTGAGGTTGCTGCGGGTTTCGCCGGCGACCCGGACGAAGGCATCGGTGAAGCCGCGGCGGGCGAACAGGGCCTCGAAGGCGGCCGCGTTGGCGGCACCGAGAAAGCCGCTCACCGTCAGCTCATGGCCGAGATCGGCCAGCACCTGGGCGACATTGATGCCCTTGCCGGCGGCATGGACGATCACCGCCTCGCTGCGATTCACCGCGCCGGGCTTGAGCTCCGGCAACTGGACGGTGAGGTCCAGCGCCGGATTGAGGGTCAGGGTGAGGATACGGCTCATCGCAGGGCCTCCACGCTCTGTCGCACTTCCGCGGCAGTGGCCAGTTCCAGGGCGCGGGCGGCGCAGGACTGCACCCGGCGCAGCTCCAGTTCGCGCACCCGGGCCTTGACCAGCGGCACGCTGCGGGCCGAGACCGACAGCTCGTCCACGCCCAGGCCGACCAGTACCGGTACCGCCAGCGGATCGGCCGCCAGCTCGCCGCAGACGCCCACCCACTTGCCGTGGGCATGGGCGGCGCGCACCGTCATGTCGATCAGGCGCAGCACGCTAGGGTGCAGGCCATCGGCCTCGCCGGACAGCAGCGGGTGGCCGCGGTCGATGGCCAGGGTGTATTGCGTCAGGTCATTGGTACCGACGCTGAAGAAGTCCACTTCCGGAGCCAGCACCGGGGCCAGCAGCGCGGCCGAAGGCACCTCGATCATGATGCCGACCTGCAGGTCGGTGGTGGGAATCTCCAGGCGCAGGCGGTCGAGGATGTCACGCGCCTGGCGCCACTCCTCGACCCGGCCGATCATGGGGAACATGATCCGCAGCGGCCGGCCGTCGGCGGCCTTGAGCAGGGCACGCAACTGGGTTTCCAGCAGTTCCGGGCGGCGCAGCGTCAGGCGGATGCCGCGGATGCCGAGGAAGGGGTTCTCTTCCGGTGGCAGCGGCAGATAAGGCAGTGGCTTGTCGCCACCGACGTCCAGGGTGCGCACCACCAGCGGCTTGCCGGCCAGGCCATCGAGGGCGCGGCGGTATTCCGCTTCCTGGGTGGCCTCGTCGGGCGCGCTGTCGTGGCTCATGAACACCAGTTCGGTCCGCAGCAGGCCGACGGCTTCGGCGCCCTGCTCCACCGCGGCGGCGGCCTGGGCGGTATCGCCCAGGTTCACGGCGATCTCGACCTGGTGGCCGTCACGGGTGGTGGCGCTTTCGAAACGGCGCGCTTCGGCGGCGCGGCGGCGCTCGGCCTGGACCTCGCGCTCACGCTGCACGGCCTCGATGCGACGGGCATCCGGGGCGATTTCCAGGGTGCCCTTGTCGCCATCCAGCAGCAGCACGCTGCGCGGCGCCAGGTCCAGCACGCGGCGACCGGCGCCGACGATGGCCGGAATGCCCAGGGCGCGGGCGACGATGGCGCTGTGGGAGCTGGCGCCGCCACGGGCGGTGAGGATACCGCAGACGCGCTCGCGGTCCAGCCGCGCCACATCGCCCGGGCCCACCTCGTCCATCACCAGCACATAGGGTTCTTCAGGCTCGCGGGCCGATTCGACACCGCACAGCTGGGCCAGTACCCGCCGACCGACGTCGCGCAGGTCGGCGGCGCGCTCGGCGAGCAGTTTGTCCTGCAGGGCTTCCTGCTGGCTGGCGGCTTCCTCGATCTGGGCATCCCAGGCCGCGGCGGCACTGGCGTTGGCCTTGAGGCGGGCGGCGATGCCCTGCTGCAGATCCGGGTCTTCCAGCATCTCCAGGTGAGTCAGGAAGATCTCGCGCAGGGCGCTGGCCTCGCTGCGCGCGATGAGCGCCTCGATATCGGCGCGTACCGCCGCCAGGGCCGCATCCAGGCGCTGGCGTTCGGCGGCGGCGCCTGCGCCGGTGGCGGGATAGTCGAAGTGCTGGGGTGCCACCACATGGGCCGGGCCCACGGCCAGGCCGGGGGCGGCGGCCACGGCCTGGGCGCGATCGCCCGGGGCCAGCGGCAGTTGTTCGGACGGGTCCACCAGGCTGATGGCGGTGACCCGGGCAGCCCCGGCCGGAGCTGGGGCGCTGGCGGTGACCGGTTCCACTTCCTCACCGAGACCGGCCTGGACGGCACCGATCAGATCGTTGAGCGCGGCCGCGGCCGGGGTGCCAGGCTCGACGAGGAATTCCAGGGTCTGGCCGCGACGGGCCCCCAGCGCCAGCAGCCGCGACAGACTCTTGGCCGAGACCGGGGCGCCGTGGTCGACGCGCACGCGGATCTCGCCGTCATAAGCCTTGGCCAGCCGCGCCAGCTCCTTGGCCGGACGGGCGTGCAGGCCATGGGCATTGGCCAGCACCACCTGGGCACTGGGCCAGTCCGGGGCGACTTCGCCGCCCAGGGCTTCGAGCACGGCACGCCGCGAGGTGGCCTGGGCCAGCTCCTGGCCACGGCCGGCGACGAGCAGATCGCAGAGGCGTTCGAGCAGGGCGCGATGGCCCTCGCCCAGGCTGGCCAGGCAGAACAGGCCGCGCACCGGTTGGTCCTGCACCTGCAGGGTCTGCAACGGGGTGACGAAAGCCAGGCCGGGGCGCTTGACCGCGGTCTCGCTGTTCAGCCACCAGAGGCCGTCGCCCAGCGGCAGCGGCTGGCTGGCCTGCAGGGCACCGGCAAAACCGGCCCCCACGCATTCCATATGCTTGAGCATGCGCGCACCCTGCCAGGCCAGGTCTTCCAGGTCCTCGGCATCGATGGCCAGCTGCACCAGTTCTTCGTCCAGCGCCAGCGCCTGGGGCGCGCCCTGCAGCAAGTCGAGGATCTGCTGGGGTTCGCGGGCCTCGCGCAGGGCCTGTTGCAGGTCGCTTTCACCCAGGGCCCGGGTCAGCAGCTGCAGGATGCGCAGGTGTTCGTCGGATTTGGCGGCGATGGCGATGGCCAGGTAGGTCAGTTGACCATCACCCCAGTCCACCCCATGCGGGAACTGCATCATCCGCACGCCGGTGACGAACACCTGGTCGCGGGTCTGAGGCGTACCATGGGGAATGGCGATACCCTGGCCGAGGTAGGTGGAGCCCTGGGCCTCGCGGGCCTTGAGCCCTTCGAGATAACCCGGGGCGACCAGACCGTCGGTCACCAGGGACTCGGCGAGCATGGCCAGGGCGGTCGCCTTGTCCGGCGCCTGCTGGGCCATGCGGATATGCTGGGCATTGAGTTCGAACATGGAAGGATACCTCCGGCGCCGCGCGCCTGATCCTGGCGCCGTGCCTTTCTTGTAATAGATGCTTGCCGGCTCGCTCAGCCCTGCAATCGCGTCGGGAGCGGCGTGGCAGGGCCCTTGGCAGATTCGTGCCAGCCGTCGGACAACAGAAAGCTGAAACGTTTCACCCAATGGGACTGGAACGTTACTCGATAATCGCCGATCCTTGAAGCACAACACACAATAAAGACCGTCTCGCCAGCGCCGTACAGCGCCAGGCCATTCAGGTCCCATGAGGAACAGGCGTGAAACTCAGCGACATCGCCCAATTGGCCGGCGTATCCCTTACCACCGCCAGCTACGTCATCAACGGCAAGGCGGCGCAAAGACGCATCAGCGCGGCGACCGTGGCGCGGGTCATGGCCGTGGTCGAAGCCCACGGCTACCAGCCCGACCAGCGCGCCGCCGGCCTGCGCCGCGGTGCCACCCACACCCTGGGCTTTCTGCTGCCCGACCTGGAGAATCCCAGCTACGCGCGCCTGGCCAAGCAGCTGGAACGCCGGGCACGGGCACGTGGCTATCAGCTGCTGATCGCCTGCACCGACGACAATCCCGACAGCGAACGCCAGCTGATCGCGCTGTTCCGCGCGCGCCGCTGCGACGGCCTGTTCACCGCCAGCAGCCTGGCCGAGGACGACGCCCCGTACCGCCAGCTGCAGGAACACAACATCCCGATCATAGCCATCGATCGCCAGCTCGATCCGGCGCAATTCTGCTCGGTGGTCAGCGACGACCACACCGCCGGCCGGCAACTGGCGGCCACGCTGCTGACACCGGACACCCACAGCATCGCGCTGATCGGCGCCCGTCCCGACCTGGCCATCAGCCGCGCCCGCGCCGCCGGCTTCGCCGCGGCCCTCGCCGATCACCCGGCGCGCCACTGGGAGCGGCATGCGCCCCACTACAGCCGGGAAGGTGGTCGTGCCCAGGCGCTGGCCATGATCGAAGAACTCGGCCACTGGCCCGAGGCGCTGCTGACCACCTCCTATGTCCTGCTGCAGGGCGTGCTGGACGTGCTGCGCGATCATCCCCTGGCCGCAGGGGACACCCTGCGCCTGGCCACCTTTGGCGACACCCAGTTGCTGGACTACCTGCCGTTCAAGGTCAACGCCATCTCCCAGCAGCACGAGGTCATCACCGAACGCGCCCTGGAATTGATGCTGGACGCCCTGGAAAACGACCACTATCTGCCCGGTGTGCAGGCCATCCCGAGGGTACTCAAACGCCGCCTGCCATGAGCCTGCTGATCGATACCCACAACCATCTGGACTACCCGGACTTCGACGCCGCGCGACCGGGCCTGCTGGCCGAATGCGCGCGACTCGGGGTGATCCGCCAGGTGCTGATCGGCGTCGAGCGCAGCCAGTGGCCGCAACTCTGGCGGGTTGCCACGGAGAACGCCGGCCTCCATGCGGCGCCCGGCCTGCACCCGCTGTACCTGCAGCGCCATCAGGAGGCCGATATCGAGGCGCTCCGGACCTTTTGCCTGGAACGCCGGAGCGATCCCCGCCTCTGCGCCCTGGGCGAGATCGGTCTGGACTATTTCATCGAGGCGCCGGACAAGACGCGCCAGGCCTGGTTCTTCGAACAGCAGGTGCGCCTGGCCATGGAGCTGGACCTGCCGGTGCTGCTGCATGTGCGCCGCGCCCATGCCGATGTGGTCAGAATCCTGAAGCGTCTCAAGCCACCCCGAGCCGGCATCGCCCACGCCTTTTCCGGTAGCTTCGAGGAAGCTCGCGAATACCTGCGCCTGGGTTTCAGGATCGGCCTGGGCGGCGCGCCCACCTGGCCGCAGGCGAAAAGACTGCAGCGGGTACTGCCACAGTTGCCGCTGGAAGGCATCGTGCTGGAGACCGATGCGCCCGACATGCCACCCGCCATGCATCCGGACGTGCGCAACAGCCCTACCCATCTGCCGGCCATCTGCGCCGCCCTGGCGCCGCTGTGGCAGGTTTCAGCCGAGACGCTCGCCACCGTTACCACCCGCAATGCCTGCGCGGTGTTCGGCTGGGACGCGGACCGGCTGGCCTAGACGTCGCCGTCCTGCAACTCGGCGTGCAGACGCTGCCAGTCGAACGCCGGCCCCGGATCGGTCTTGCGCCCCGGGGCGATAGCGCTGTGGCCCTGGATGCGCTCGGCGCTGATCGCCGGATAGGCGCGCTGCAGCGCCCGCGTCAGCCGCCCCAGGGCAAGATACTGGGCGTCGGTGTAGGCCAGATCGTCCGTGCCTTCCAGTTCGATGCCCAGGGAGAAGTCGTTGCAGTTCTCACGCCCGTCGAAGCAGGAGATGCCGGCATGCCAGGCGCGCTGCTCGCAGGAGACGAACTGGGTCACCGCCCCGTCGCGCTCGATGAGAAAGTGCGCCGCCACCTTCAGTTCGGCGATCTCCGCGAAGAAGGGATGGGCCGAATGATCCAGGCAATTCTGGAAGAACGCCTGGACGCAGCCGGTACCGAATTGCCCGGGCGGCAGACTGATGTTGTGGATCACCAGAAGGGACACCACCGTCCCCGCCGGGCGTTCGTTATGGTAGGGCGAAGGACAGCGGCGCGCCTCGCGATACCAGCCCTCGACGAACGCCCGCTCCATCAGCGGGCCTTGGCCTTGAGCGCGTCGCGCAGCGCGGTGGCGTCGCTGAATTCGCGCTGGCTGACGAAGCGGCCATGATCGAGGGTCACCCAGAGCACCTTGTCGGCAGCGCCCGGAAAGCGTGGCACGATCCGCGATTCGCGATCGAGCAGGATTCGGTAGCCATACTTGCGCATGGCCGGTACGGCGAACATCCGCGTGATGGCCGCCGGCATGCTGCTGATATCGGCGATGTAGGCCACCCGGCTGCCGTCGATATAGTTGGCCGGCTGCTCGCGCATGGCTTCCTTGACCAGGCCGGAGCCGCTCATGCTGCGCGCCACCAGCAGGACCTGCAGCTGGTCGTCGAAGGTATAGGGCTGGTCACGCTGATCGAGCAGGGTAAAGGGCGCCACCCGCTCGCCGGGTTCGAGTGCCAGGGCGGTCAGGGGCAGCAGCAGACACGACAGCAACAACGCCAGAACTCCAGCGCGCATGGCATCCTCTCTTGAAAGGTCTATCGAGGCCGCTATCCTGCCCTACCGCTCGAATTGGCACCACCATCGCGTCGAGGAGCCCCATGATCCCGCTCAAAGAACTGCTCGCCCAGGTCCCCCAGTCCGGTGAGGTGCGCTGGATCGGCGTGCGACCCGCCTCCCGCGCGCCCATGGTCGAGATCGAGGCCGTGGAAGCCCGGCGTGACGCGGGCCTGACCGGCGATCACGCCCGCCCTACCCCGCGCAACCAGCGCCAGGTCACCCTCATCCAGTGGGAACACCTGCCAGTGGTGGCCGCGCTGATCGGCAGGACGGTCGCACCCGCCGATCTGCGCCGCAATCTGGCCATCGCCGGGATCAATCTGTTCAGCCTGAAGAACCGGCGCTTTCGCATCGGCCAGGCGATCCTGGAGACCACGGGCTGGTGCCAGCCCTGCGCGCGCCTGGAAGAACGCCTGGCCCCGGGGACCTTCCAGGCCATGCGCGGCCATGGCGGCCTCACGACCCGGGTGCTGGAAAGCGGCATCATCCGCCTGGGCGATCGGGTGGAGGTCCTGGATTGACCCCAGTTTCTCCAGGGTCGAATGGCCGGGTCAGCCCGGTTAAACTAGCGCTACCTCTCGTCGCCGTAGACATCCTTGCCAGAGCAGATGCACGCCGCCTCCCTTGAAAGTCACGACTTTTCGCCCATCTTCTCTGCTAGATGGCGCAACTATCGCGCGTTGCGACGACCCCCAGATTTCCACCGACCCGGGACTGCGCCCGTTTGCGGCGACGCGCCCGGTCCGGCCTCCGCTTTCCTTCTCCATGAGTGCTCTCCATGACCCATCGTATCGTTATCGTCGGCGGCGGCGCCGGCGGCCTGGAACTGGCTACCCGCCTGGGACGTAGTCTCGGCAAGCGCGACCAGGCGCAGATCGTGCTGATCGACGCCAACGCCACCCACCTGTGGAAACCGCTACTGCACGAGGTGGCCGCCGGCTCGCTCAATTCCACCGAGGACGAACTCAGCTATGTTGCCCAGGCCAAGTGGAACCACTTCGAATTCCAGCTCGGCCGCATGACCGGCCTGGATCGCGAGCGCCGCAAGGTGCAGCTGGCCGCGATCGAGGACGACGGCGCCGTCCTGGTCCCGGAACGGGAGATCGGCTACGACTCCCTGGTGCTGGCCATCGGCAGTACCACCAACGACTTCGGTACGCCAGGCGCTGCGGAAAACTGCATCTTCCTCGACACCCGTGCCCAGGCCGAACGCTTCCACCGCAAGCTGCTGACCCACTACCTGCGCGCCCACGTCAGCGAGCAGCCGGGTGAATACATCGAGGTGGCCATTGTCGGCGCCGGTGCTACCGGCGTGGAATTGGCGGCCGAATTGCGCAACGCCGCCGAAGAGTTGCAGGCCTACGGCATGGACCGCATCCGGCCCGAAGACCTGCGCATCACCCTCGTCGAGGCCGGTCCACGCATCCTGCCCGCGCTGCCCGAGCGGATCGCCGGCCAGGCGCACCGCACCCTGGAGAAACTCGGCGTACGGGTGCTGACCGGTTCGGCGGTCAAGGAAGTCCGCGCCGACGGCCTGCAGACCGCGGGCGAATTCGTTCCGGCCAGTCTCAAGGTCTGGGCCGCCGGTATCCGCGCCCCGGCCTTTCTCAAGGACCTGGCGGGCCTCGAGACCAATCGCATCAACCAGCTGGTGGTCAACTCGACGCTGCAGACCACCCGCGACCCGAACGCCTTCGCCCTCGGCGACTGCGCGGCCTGCCCGCTGACTCCCGGCGACACCCACACCGTGCCGCCGCGCGCCCAGTCCGCCCACCAGCAGGCCTCCCTGCTGGTCAAGACCTTCAAGGCGCGCCTGGAAGGCAAGCCGCTGCCCGACTATGTCTACAAGGACTACGGCTCGCTGATCTCGCTGTCGCGCTTCAGCGCGGTGGGCAACCTCATGGGCGGCGCCCTCGGCAGCCTGACCCTGGAAGGCTGGCTGGCGCGGACCTTCTATGTGTCACTCTACCGGATGCACCAGGTCGCCCTCTATGGCCCGCTGCGTGCCCTGGCGCTGTTTGCCGGCGATCACCTGAGACGCAAGACCGAGCCGCGCCTGAAGCTGCACTAGGCCCCTGGTCTGGGCATGAAAAAAGCCGTCCCCAGGGACGGCTTTTTTCATGCCTTGCGCACAGCACTCAGGACGGCGACTGACCCCGCAGATTGCCGATCACCGAGGTCATGGCCCGGTCGAACAGCAGGGCATCGTCCAGCAGCCGTACCCGACCCTCCTGGTAATCCAGCGCCAGTTCCTCGCGGGTCCGGTCCAGCACCTTCATGCCGGTGCGATTGACGAACACGAGGCGGCCCATGGGGCGAATGACCGCGGCCAGCTTGCAGCGCAGCTTCTGCTCGACATCCTGGATTTCCAACCAGGCGCCCACCGAGAGGACATCCACCCATTCCAGGGAGTCGCTGGTCAGTCCGGTGATCCGCTCAGCCGCGCGCGGCAGCTCGAAGGGCTCGTCGACAGGCACCGCTGCCGGCACCACAACCGCCGTATCCACAGCCGCACCCGCCAGTTCGGGACGGGTCTGCTGAAAGGTCTGGACATGCAGGGACTCGAGCTCGGTGAAGAATTCGGAGGTGGAAAAGGGATCGAAGGCCGCGCTGGCCAGGCCTTCCCGCAGGGCCTTGAGCAGGCCGGGCACCATTTCCAGCAGGCGCTGGCGCGATGCGACGTCGTGGTGCGGCTGGATGCTCCAGATCAGATCATCCATGGTCTTGAGCGCTGCGCGCCATTCGCTGGAATCATAGCCCTGCTTCAGGCAGGTCAGCAGCAGTACCTGGCTCCAGGCCTCGCGCAGGACACGTTGCACGGCAGCGGGCAACGGGTGCTCCTGCAGGCGCTGGCTGAGAACGTGCTCGACCTGCAAGCGAGCGATCTCGGCGCGCGCCCGGCCTTCCTCGGCATCACGGGTACGCTGTTCGAGCAGTTCACTGCGCCGCTGCTCGTCGCTGACATAGGCCATGAAGTCGGACAGCAGCTCGGCGAAGATCTCCGGATCGTCGACGAAGTCGGACAGCAGGCGCTGCACGATCTGCTCGATCTTCTGGTACAGGCCGTCGCGCTGCAGATCGCTCTGCTCGCCCCAGCCCAGGGAAGCAGCAGCGATTTCGTTGAGCAGGCGCCGGGCCGGATGGCTGCCACGGCTGAAAAAAGTCTTGTCGAGGACCGCCACCTTGAGCATGGGAATCTGCAGGCGAGCGATCAGTGCCTTGAGCGAATCCGGCAGGGTGAGGTCGTCGAGAATGAATTCGAACAGCATCGCCACCAGGTTGATGACGTCTTCGTCGACCTGCCCCACCACGCGCTTTCGACCCGAGCGCTCGCTGATGCGACCCAGGGCCTCACCCAGTTGCGCCTTGAGGTCGTAGCCATCCAGGGACTGACTGGAAATCTGCTGCTGCAGGTGGGACAGCAGGCGCATGAGGTCATAGCTGGTGATGACCTGGCCATCAGCGGTCGCGGCGCCTTGGTCCGCGGCCATGGCGCCACCCAGGGTCGCACTGGTCGGCGTCCGCAGCTGGGCCAGCAGGCTCTGCAGGGTGCCGAAGAGTTCCTGGCCATCGTCTTCGCTGTTGACGTGAGCCGGGGTGCGCCCGCTGTAGCCCTTGGCCGAGCGGCTCGGCACCTGCTGGGGGATGGCCTTGAGCTGGGGCAGTACGCCCGCCTCGACCAGCTGACGATTGGATTCCGCATACAGCTGACCCAACCCGTTGAGCACGAAGCGCTCGAACAGCTTGTAGATGATCAGCTTGACCTTGATGTCGGTGTCGAGATCACGACAGGCTTCGACGAAGGCCTCGCACAGGCGGCGCGGCCCCAGCGGATGGGTCGAGTCGTCCAGCTTGCTCGACAACTGGGTATTGAACCTGATGGTCAGGTGGCTGATGGCCATGGCGTTGTTGCTGAGGGCCTTGGCCACCATGGTGTCCACAGCCACGCTCTCTTCCAGCGCATCGTTCTGCACCAGGCTGAGGTCTTCGTAGGAGACACTGTCCAGGCGCATCTCCGGCTTGCTGCCAACCAGGTTGTTCAGCGCGGCGAAACGCTCGAAATACTGCTGGAGAAAGCTGCGCTCGATGCTCTTGCGGCGCAGACGCAGGTCGCGCATCGCTTCGAAGTAGAGGCTTTGTTCCTGGTTGCTGCCGGCCCGATCGGCCATTTCAAACAGCGCATCGTCGGCGTTGTCGAACAGCTGTTGCAAGGACGCATTGAGTCGCTGAGCGGCGCGATCCCTGACCGGTAAAAGCACTGCGGGCAATCGGGAAGAAGACTCCCCGAGCGCCTTGAAATGAACTACGTTTACGTCGTTCTGCACCACCGCCTCCCACAACCGTTCTTGCGTTCGGCTGAATCGCGTTCCACTACAGGAGCATTGAACAACGTTGGCCGCCCTGGCCGCGAGGTGAAACGTTGTCGATGTGCCATTATTTGCTTTGCCAAGGCATCGACCAATCGACATCTGCACAGTACATGACAGGGTTCACAAGGCACCTGTCAGTCAGCGCCTGCCCTTCAAATAATTCGAAGTTGTCTATCTCAGATCGTCAACCTCCCCTAAAGTTGCCCGCTCGCCTCCCGCAGCCCTTCTCGGAGTCTTTTCATGTCCAGCGCTACCCCTGCCGATCTCGCCCAGGTCATCACTGACAATGTCGCCGCCGCACTGCGCGAAGACGTCGGCAGTGGTGACCTCACGGCCGGTCTGATCCCCGCTCAGCAGCACGCCCGGGCGCGGATCATCACCCGCGACGCCGCGGTGGTGGCGGGCACGGCCTGGGTCGACGAGGTGTTCCGCGTGCTGGATCCCGCGGTGGAGGTCCGTTGGCAGGTGGCCGATGGCGAGCGGGTCGCAGCGGACCAGGTGCTGTTCGAACTCGCGGGCCCCGCGCGCGCCCTGCTCACCGGCGAGCGCAGCGCGCTGAATTTCCTGCAACTGCTGTCCGGCACCGCCACCCGCTGCCGCCACTATGCCGACCTGGTGCAGGACACCGCCGTAAGGCTGCTGGATACTCGCAAGACCCTGCCCGGCCTGCGCCGTGCGCAGAAATACGCGGTCACCTGCGGCGGCTGCTACAACCATAGAATCGGGCTGTTCGACGCCTTCCTGATCAAGGAAAACCACATCGCTGCCTGTGGCGGCATCGCCCAGGCCGTGGCCGCCGCCCGGCAACTGGCGCCGGGGCGCCCGGTGGAGGTCGAGGTGGAAAGCCTGCAGGAGCTGGAACAGGCCCTGAGCGCCGGCGCGGACATCGTCATGCTGGACGAGCTGAGTCTGGCCGACATGCGCACGGCGGTGGCCCTGACCGCGGGCCGGGCCAAGCTGGAAGCCTCGGGCGGCGTCAACCAGGACACCCTGCTCGGCATCGCCGAGACCGGTGTCGACTACATCTCCATCGGCACCCTGACCAAGGACGTCAAGGCCGTCGACCTATCCATGCGCATCCTGAACTGAGCGGGATAGGCAAAGCGCCTCGCGGCGGCTAGACTCCGCAGCCGCGCCTCTTGCGCACCGGCTTCGAGCGGTCCTGACGACCGCTCGCCTCTCGCGACACTCGAACAAGATCGAACCCGTGACCAAAGATCAACTTCGCGCTGAACTGGAACGCCAGGCCCAGCGCTATCAGGATGTCTACGGTGGCGAAATCGTCACCTACGCCGCGCAACCCAAACCCGACCGCAAGCCCTGGAAGAAACGGCCGACCGTGCAGGACGAGGTATTCGCCTCGGAAGTACGCAAGATCGCCGATCTCAAGGCCAAAGCCAGCGACGAGTCCATCACTCAGGACACCTGAGGCGAGTCTTCAGACCCGCTGTCCGGAGCGTCCGCCACGCCGTCTTCGTCGCCTTGGCGTGCCTGCAGCTGCCGCCAGAGCGCCGCGGCGGCAGTGAAGTCGGCGCCGCCTTCGAGCGTCATCGCCTGCAGGTCGTAGCGGGCCAGGCAACCTTCGCCCAGACGGGGTGGCTGCTCCGCGGTACCGGGAGCAGTCACCGGGGAGTCACTGTCAGTCGAAGATGACGGTCTTGTTGCCATGGACCATGACCCGCTCTTGCAGGTGGTATCTCAGACCGCGGGACAGCACCATCTTCTCGACGTCCTTGCCCAGCCGCACCATGTCCTCGACATTGTCCCGGTGGCTGACGCGCTCCACGTCCTGCTCGATGATCGGACCGGCATCCAGCTCTTCGGTCACGTAGTGGCAGGTGGCGCCGATCAGCTTGACGCCGCGCAGCGACGCCTGGTGGTAGGGCTTGGCGCCGACGAAGGACGGCAGGAAGCTGTGGTGGATGTTGATCACCTGGTGGGCATAGCGCGCGCAGAGATCCGGCGGCAGGATCTGCATGTAGCGCGCCAGGACCACGGTATCGGCCTGATGCAGATCGATCAGCCGCGATACCTCGTCGAAGGCCGGCTGCTTGTTGGCGGGATCGACCGGCACGTGGAAGAAGGGAATGCCGTGCCACTCGACCATGCTGCGCAGGGTGTCGTGGTTGGAGATGACGCAGGGGATCTCGCAGTCCAGCTCGCCGCTGTGCCAGCGGTGCAGCAGGTCGGCCAGGCAGTGGGATTCGCGACTGGCCATGAGCACCACGCGCTTGCGCTGGGCCGAATCGGTGATCCGCCACTGCATGGAGAATTCCCGCGCGATGGGCGCGAAGGCCTGACTGAAGCCGGCCAGATCGAAGGGCAGTGAATCGGCGCGGATCTCATGGCGCATGAAGAACCAGCCACTCTCCGTATCCGAGTGATGACTCGCTTCGGTAATCCAGCCGTTGTAGGTCGCCAGGAAGTTGCTGACCTTGGCCACGATACCTACCCCGTCCGGACAGGCGATCACCAGACGAAACGTTTGCATAGCACAACCTCGAACGAAAAGGGGCTGCATTCTAGGCGCAGTCGCCTGCAGCGTCGAGCGGTGCAAGGCGCCACGGCGTGCGCCTGTACGGCTGGGGTAAAGACTTTGCAAAGGACAAGTAAGGTCCGACAAGTTCCATTGCCGCCCTGCTGAAAGTTGCGCGCCTTTACCAACATCTTTGTTGCGACGGACGCCACTTTAATTATCGGACTGTCAGGCGGACAGTTTACTTATTCCAATAGCCAATCTATGATCGATGCAGTATTTCATTCTGCATCACTCAGAACAAAGGCCGTTTATGTCGCTCATCAACGAATACCGTCAGACCGAAGAAGCCATCAAGGAATTGCAGGAGCGCCTGAAGTCGCTGCAAGAGGACGACAAACTGCAGCGCGAACTGGAATTCGAGAAGAAACTCCGCGCGCTGATGGGTGAGTATCAGAAATCCCTGCGTGACATCATCGGCATTCTCGATACCGAAGCCAAGCCCGCTCGCCAGACCCGTACGCCCAAGGCCAGCAGTGGCAGTACGCCCAAGCGCGCCCGCAAAGTTAAGCAATACAAGAATCCGCACAATGGCGAAGTGATTGAAACCAAGGGCGGCAATCACAAGACGCTGAAAGAGTGGAAAGCCAAGTGGGGTTCGGACGACGTCGAGTCCTGGGTAACCCTGCTGGACTGATCAGAAAAACGCCGGCTAGCCGGCGTTTTTTTTGCCTGCACGGCAAAGGGTGGCGCAACCGACCAACCCTGAACGCCGACTGCCAACTTCAGCACTCCACTGATGCGACCGTTCGCCGCGTCTTTCATATTGTCCAAGCAACATCTTTCTCAGCTGAAGCTGCAGTCCTTGGCCTCGGCACCTTTGGCTATGCACGTCTTTTCTGTTAGCAGACGTCTCTAACGACCTTTGTTGTTCGCGACTTCAGGCAACCGAATTATCCAACCGCTGCATCAACGCCCGAACATGGGCGGACCAGGCTTCGAGAACAGGGATCTGCTCGCTGGCTACCTCAGGCTGCAGTTGTTCGGCCAGGGTAATGAACTGCGTGCAGGTCATATGGCCTTGACCCTCTTCACCCAGCAGGCGCTGCCGGCAGAATTGTCGCCAGCGCGCCGCCTCTTCCGCGGTCAGCAACTCGGGAAAGTTGCGCGCACGATAGCGAAAGAACAGTTCTGGATGTCGCTCGTCCTGAAAGGGCCACGGCCGGCTGCCAAGTTGCTCTGCCGGACACCGCTGAACTTGTTCGCAGAGTTGCCGTTCTTCGGCGGCAATGAAACCGTCGTACAGTCTCTCTTCGGCATCCTGTTCCTGGCTGGCCAAACCGGAGGTCTCGGCATAGAGCGCCTGCACCTTGGGTTGCCAGGTCGCACGCTGGTCGAGCAATTGGCGGGCGCGGCGCCAGACGGCGGCCTGATCGAATTGCAGCCGCTCCGTGTCCGCAGGGCGCAAGACGCTGAAGGGCGCCAGAATCGGACATTTGTTGATCTGTACCAGCTTCAACGGCACCGGTAGGTCACCCTCGGCCAGCGCCTCCCGCCGGGTATAGAGGCGTTCGCGCAGGGTCTCGACATCCAGTTCCAGCAGCGGCTCCGGCGCCAGGCCGAGATCGCAGACGATCAGCGCGTTGCGATTGACCGGATGCCAGGCCAGCGGCAGCACGGGTGCGAGGAAATGTCGCTCGGCGCTGAAGCGTCCGGAGACGTGCAACAGGGGTTCGAGCAGACGGATGCGCGCCAGCGCCGCCTTTTTCTGGCGCTGCGTCCAGAGATAGTCATAGAGCCTTGGCTGCCGCTGCTTGACCAGCCGCGCCAGGGCCAGGGTCGCGCGAACATCCGCCAGGGCGTCGTGGGCCTGGGCGTGCTCGATGCCGTTGGCGACAGTCAGGCGATCCAGGCGCAGGGAGACGCGCTCAGCGTCCTGCGGCCAGTTCAGGCTTTCCGGGCGGAAGGCATAGAGCGCCCGGATCAGGCCGAGCACATCCCAGCGACTGTTGCCCTGCTGCCATTCGCGGGCATAGGGATCGTGGAAGTTGCGGTACAGGCTGTGCCGTGCCATTTCGTCGTCGAATCTCAGGTTGTTGTAGCCGACCGCGCAGGTGTTGGGCCGCCGCAACTCCTCGTGGAGGCGCTGGACGAAGTCGCGCTCGCGCAGCCCCAGCCGCTGCAGGGTGGCCGGCAGGATACCGGTGACCAGGCAGGCCGCGGGATGGGGCAGGACATCCTCGCTCAGCCGACAGTGCAGGTTGAGCGGCGCCTCGATTTCGTTGAGTTCCAGATCGGTACGCACCCCGGCCACCTGCAGCGGTCGATCCCGCCGTGGATCGATCCCCGTGGTCTCGAAGTCGTACCAGAAGATACTTTGCGTCACATCGCCCTCCCCTAGAATCGGCGCAGTCTAGCATCGTCGTGCGCCTTGCTCCCGAACGCCCGCACCCGCTAGGCTCTGGCGCCTGTCTACCGCGTAATCTCCCTGCCCATGCGTTCAGTCGATCGGCTCTCCCTTCGCTCCAGGTGCCGAGGTATCGGCGTACGCCTGGGCGCCGCCGTCTGGGCGTTGACCCTGTCCCTGGCCTGCCTCGCGCAGCAGGAGCCGCTGTCCTGTCCCCTGCCGCCGCAGTCCGACAGCGGCCCGGGCAGCCTGCGCCTGACCCATCAGGGACTCGACAGCCGGACGGCGCGGCAGACCGCCACCCAACTCGCCGCCGCCACGCACAGCGCCGCTCCCCAGGCGCTGGCCGCGGCCTACCTGCAGCATTTCGGCAGCCGGGTGCAGCACGGCCAAGCCGAGCAACTCGCCGAGCTGCCGGCCGGAGACGTCAGGTTCTGGCTGGCCGGCAATCCACCCCTGGCGGAGGCTCAGGCGCAGACGCTGCTGGACTGGGTCGAGGCGGGCGGCCATCTGGTGGCCGTCGCCGATGACAGCACTCTGGCGCTCAGCGCGACCCTGGGCGTTCGTCCCATGCCGACCCGCGAGCTGGGGGGTGCCGCCCCTCCCATCATGGCGCTGCCGCTCTGGCCCAACCTGACCCAGCTCTATCTCGCCGAGGACGACGCCCCCGCCTACCTCGCTTTCGACGACAGCCGCCATCTGTTCGATGTCGGTGATCAGGCGGTAGCCTGGGCCAGCAGCGCCAGCGCTACCCATATGCTGATGCTGCCCTGGGGCGACGGCAGCGTGACCCTGTTGTCGGACACCGATCTCTGGAGCAACGCCCACCTCGCCCAGTACGACAATGCCTGGCTGCTGTGGTACCTCACCCAGGGCGCGCCGGTGACCCTGATCGCCCCGGCGCCACCGCTCCCCCTGTGGCTGGACGCCTTGCAACGCTATGGCCTGGCCCTGCTGCTCCTGACGCTGGCGGCGGGTCTCTGGCTGAGACGCCGCCAGGACCATCCGGCGCCCCGGCCTGACACCAGACGCTGGCCCGAACTGATCGCCACCCTGCAGCGCGATATCCAGCGCGAGGTGCACCGCCGTCGCCCCGAACTCACCGATCAGACCGTGGCCGAGCGCTGGCAATACCTGGCGCGCCTGAGCGGCCTGAGTACCCGTGTGGTGGGCGAGGCGATGCGGCCCAGCCCGGCACGCCTCTCCCCCCGCGACTTCACCCGCCGCATCGTCCAGCTGCGCCTGTTGCGCCTGGCCGTGCGCCCCCCCGTTTCCGAGGACTTCCGATGACCGACAGCCCTGCTCCTGACGCCACCCCGGCGGACTCCGGCGAAAGCGGCGTCAAGGCCCGCGCCCTGGCCCGGCTGCAGGCCCTGCGACAGGCGCTGCTCAAGGTGCTGCCGCAGCAGGAGGCCGCCGTGGACGGTCTGCTCGCCACCCTGCTGGCCGGCGGTCACCTGCTATTGGAAGGCCCGACCGGCTCCGGCAAGACGCTGCTGGTTCGCGCCCTGGCCGCCAGCCTGGACGCCGGCTTCGCCCGGCTGCAGTGCCATCCCGGCCTGACCGCTGCCGAGGTGGCCG